>NZ_JASATI010000010.1:0-134351 GCF_038440225.1 Hydrogenophaga sp. OTU3427
TAAGTACTAGAGTCGAAGGCTCTTTACCCTGCGCCAAGGTGCCAAAAAGAGCCTGTTCGTAGCCCACATGGATCCGAACCAGAGTCCAGTGACGGCAACCGAGCCCAGCAACTGCTTCCAAGAGGGCATGCCGGAAAAGTTGATCATCAGCAAGCTACTGCCAAAAAAGAGTGCCTGGATGGCCGCATAGAACCACCCCGCAGCCGGGACCAGGCGATCAGGCTCCAACTTCGCACCTTCACGGGTAATAGGAAACTGTCCCGAACGGTGCAGCCATCGGCACTCGGTATCCGTCAACCCATGCTGGCGTTTAAGCGCGATCACCTGTTCACGGACAGCTCGCTGCACGTCGACACCGAAGCGATAGTAGAAGAGGCGCTCGTTGTCGATTGCCTCTTCATCGAGCCGGTCTGATGCCGTGGTGGCCAAGTACACCTTGATGGAGTCGGGAATGCGTCCCTCGTAATAGTCGCGCCCAGCGATGCGACTGCGCTCCCCCAGGTTGATCTGAGTAATGGCCGGTTCATGTTCGCCGGAAGTCATCGCTTGCGCCTAACGTGCTCGTGAAAATCGCGCCCAGCAACACGCTGGCCTTTTCCGGTGTTGACCTGTACGAGTGGTGCATTGGCATCAGCACCAGTCAGCGCCGCCAGACGGTCCACAGGCTTGCGGGCTTCGAAGTGTGCGACAGCGGCTGCCAGCAGATTACGCCGCTGAGAGATCGGGTCGGTGGCCCACTGATGGCCGTTGTACAACTCGACGGCCAGATTCAGATCACTGTCCTCGGGTGCAACTCGATCCAAAAATTCCTTGAACGCCGTATCCTCGGCTGCAGCGGCTAACTGACCCTCCTTGATCAGGAGCAACAGCGCTCTTGCGGTTGCGTCTTGGTCCACTACTGCAGAACGGGCCACCGCAATTTGAAGGCGGATAACGCGGAAGAGGTCATGGCGAATGCCGGCCCCGCCGGTCATTGTGCCCTCACCTGACAGAAGCCAGTCTACAGATACACCGAAGGCTTCGCGCAAGCCCATGAGCATCTCCACCCCGGGCCGCTTTACGCCGCGAAGAACATCGCTAACAAAACCAGCAGACGCGCCGATACGCCGGGCCAGTTCGGCCTGGTTCACCCCGGCATAGGCCAGAACCTGAGTCAAGCGTGCAGGTATAGCTGCTAACGGGTCTGTGGCGTATTGTGCCGATGATCTCTTTGGCGTATATTCTGTTTCCATAGAGAACATTTCTTTACTGATTGTGCTTAATTTACTCGCAAATGACGCGGCTGTCGCAATGGACGGGATCGACATCGCCTACCGCCTCAAGCGCCTCGGACTCAGCCAGTCGGACATTGCGCGCGATTTGGGTGTGTCCGCCAGTGTGGTCGGCAACGTGATCCACGGTCGGATTTCGTCCTTTCAAGTGGCGTGTCATGTCGCCAATTTGCTCGGTATGCCTCCGAGTGAACTTTGGCCGCAGCGCTACACCTTTCGGCCTCGCGGACGGTCACCCCGCCGGCGAGGCGAGGCAACAGGAGGAACATCCATGCCGACAGACTGATACTCAACCGAGGACACCTAGTAGAGCCCAAACGCAAGCGGCCCACAGCGAAAGCTGTGGGCCGCCTACGGGATTGGATCCAGTGAAGTGGGGACTTCAAGCTGGATTCTCCGACCTGTCGTTTGGACTGTCAAGAACGACTTGGAAACCGTCGAGGGACGATGGTCAATCGGAGAATTCACATGCGCAAGATCCGCGAGGTTCTTCGGCTGTCTCACGGCTCGCTGCTGAGCCGCCGTGCTGTCGCAGCCAGCCTGGGCATCTCTCGCGACGCCGTGGCGGACTACCTCTTGCGTGCCGCAAGTGCGGGTCTAACGTGGCCACTGCCTGACAGTCTGGACGACGCCCAACTTGAGCAAAGACTGTATCCAATTGAGCCTGGGACGCGAGCACGCCGTCCAGAGCCGAACTGGGCCGACGTGCACCGCGACATGCAGCTACCTGGGGCAACGCTCCAGCAACTTCACGCCGAGTACCTTGTTGCTTACCCCAACGGGATGCAGCGCAGTCAATTTTCCGCCCTCTATCGCAAGTGGTGCCGCAGCCTCAAAAGCTATATGAGGCAGACTCACCTGGCCGGGGACAAGGTATTCGTCGACTATGCTGGGCCGACCGTCCCAATCCATGACCCCGTCTCGGGTTGCATCCTTCGGGCGCAGATATTCGTCAGCGTACTTGGGGCGTCGAACTACACCTACGCCGAGGCACATTGGTCACAAACACTGCCGGACTGGATTGCCGCAAACGTGCGGATGCTGGAGTTCTTCGGGGGCGTACCCAAATTTATCGTCTGCGACAACCTGAAATCGGCAGTCACCAGAGCGAGTTTGACAGAGCCGCTGGTCAATGACAGCTATCAGAACTTTGCCGCCCACTATGGTACGACGATCCAACCGGCCCGATCTCGACATCCGAAGGACAAGGCCAAGGTAGAGGGACATGTGCTGATCGTTGAGCGCTGGATATTGTTCCGGTTGCGCCGACGCGTCTTCACCAGCTTGGGCGAGCTCAATTGCGCGATTCTCGAACTGCTCGATGAGCTGAACAACCGTCCCTTTCAGAAGCTAGCAGGCAATCGGCGTAGTGCCTTTGAAAGCCTGGATGCGCCACTGCTGCGCAGCCTGCCAGCGACCTCCTATGAATACGTCGAATTCCGCCGCGCTCGGGTGGACATGAGCAAGATGGTGAACGTGGCGGGGCGGCTATTTTCGGCTCCGGCGCGGCTTGTGTCGCAGGTCGTCGATATCCGGGTGACGGCGACACTGGTCGAACTGATTTTCAATGGCCGTCGGGTTGCGAGCCACGTTAAAACGCCAGGTGACGATCCGGTCATCGATCCGGCTCACCTGACGCCAGCCGAACACGCGTATGGACTTTGGACGCCTGAACGCGAACTGCAGTGGGCCAGTGGCATTGGTCCGCAGACCACAGCGTTTGTGGAACAACGGCTGGCTGCCAATGGTGGCAAGACAGCGGGTTACCGGCTCGGCATTGGTATGCGCAAGCTGAGCGCTGAATTCGGAGTAGATCGTGTAGAGGCCGCGTGCACCAAAGCGATCCACAGCGGAGCCACATCTGTATCCAGCCTGCGCGCGATCCTGGTCAACCGGCTGGATATGCACGGCTTGGAAATCACCGAAGCCAACTTTCCTCACGAAAACGTGCGTGGCCCTAAGCACTACCACTGACCTTGCAATGAGAACCAGACCATGATGACAAACGACACGATCCGAAAGCTTAACGAGCTCAAACTCTTTGGCATGGTCCATGCCTTCTCGCAGCAGATCGAATCCGCTGCAACCGGGCACTTGAGCTTCGAGGAAAGAGTCGGCCTGATGGTCGATCACGAAGTGACTTATCGCGATGACAAGCGCCTTCGGAGGTTGCTGACCAACGCAAAGCTACGTGAGCCGGCCTGCATGGAAGACATTGACTACGAGGCCAAGCGAGGCCTTGATCGATCGGTGATGGCGTCACTGGCACTGTGCAACTGGATCAGGCATGGCGTCAATGTAATCGTGACTGGCGCAACTGGCTTGGGCAAGACATGGATTGCTTGTGCACTGGGGAACCAAGCCTGCAGGCATGGGATGACGGTCAAATTCGAGCGAGTGCCATTGCTTTTGGAGGAGTTGGCCATTGCGCACTCCGATGGCACCTTTAGAAAGCGGATTGCCGCGATCGGCAAGCACGATCTGCTGATCCTTGACGACCTGGGTATCAACACGCTTACGGCCGAGCGACGAGCAGACCTCCTAGAGGTAGTTGAGAGTCGCTCAGGTACCAGAGCAACTGTTGTGACCAGCCAGTTGCCTGTCAGGCGCTGGCACGACTATCTTGCGGATGGAAATCCGACCGTTGCTGACGCCATCATGGACCGGGTGGTCAGCGATGCCTATCGAATCGATCTCGTTGGCGAATCACTGCGGCCGAAGCGGCGGCACTCGGCAAACTCCTAAACTGAGGTGATGCGTAAATCACAGCGTCCGAATAGAGAGCGTGCTGGGAAACCGACCAGAACATCCTGCGCTTTGAACACGAGTTGCCCACCGCGTTGGTCGGTCGGTTCGTCGCAAGCGCCGACCGACCAACGCGGTGGACAACTCTGCCCCGGCTTCAACCAATAAGTCAATCCGAGGAGGTGATCCCGAATCGGAGTCTGCGGTCGGTTTGAACTGGAATGGCTGGTGGGTTTGGATCGGAATAAATGGCGGGTTTGATCGGAATACGCAAACAGCACCTTTGCAGCTGAATCCGACCGTCCCGTCAATGAGGCTGGATAGACTGCATCGGTGTGGCCGATCGCCGCTGCGACACCAAACTCCACTCTTGCTTTTTGAGTTGAATTTGAGCAGTGCACGTAGTATCGTGAGGGCGACTCAAAGGAGCAGGCATGCCCATTGACCGTAGCAACTACCCCGGCGTCCCGGATGACTTTCCGGTCGATGCCACGCTCTCAGCGCTATCGGGCGCGCAGCCGAAAATGAGCCTGATCGAAGAGAACGGAAAGCTCTATGCCCCAGGCACCTCTCCTTCAGAGGTCCTCACGGCGTTCCAAGTGTGCGAGGACCTCGTTTCTCAGATGGCCGCCTACTGTCAGCGAAAACTTCCCACATTCGATGGAAACAAAGAGGCCACCGTGAGAGCAGCTTTTCAGGGCCTGCTGAGCAAGCAATGGTGTTCGCCGGCACAGTCAGCCTGGATCATGAGAAACACTGTCTATCAGCTGGGGTGGACCCTCATCAACGACCTACATTCCGATCCTGACTTATCTCAGAACCTCCGCCAATGAAGCAGATGTTGAAATAGGCCTACGTTGAGAACGTGGCTGAATCCACCTTTCACATCGCCCAACGTTCTACGTTGGCAGGGTAGCCATACACTGTTCGTTTGAGCGCCGCAAGCAGAATCAAGGAAGGGATCATTCTTGAACGCCCTAGATCGACTGCAGGTTGATATAAAAATCGCATTGCATCACTTACGATGCTCGCGAGAAAGTGTGACTGATTTCCGAGCCAACTTTGCAAGATGCAGCTAAACACCTCTATATTTCCATTGCAAAGTAGCCTAGGAAGCTCAGCCAGAGCACGCCTTTCTCTCGGACCAATCTCTGGGATAGGCATGAGCAATGCATCGGTAAAAAGCTCACAATAAGCTTGATAGCCGGGGCTAATAGTTTTTCCTAAGGGTAGCGCGCGTCCCTCACCCTTGCGACAAATGGGACACCTTTGCCCAGGCAAGAATGCGCAGCGCTTCGTCGAATAAAAATCCGATCTACATCGCCTGCACTCATCCAAGCCCCAAAGCCCAATACGATGAGTTTGGCAAATTCGAACGCTTTCTATCTGATGCTCACGTCGCCAATGGCCACAACCAAACCTCAGGGTGTCCTCCTCAACGCACAGTGGGCAAAAAGCATACCCCAAAATGGAAACCCTATTGGATGGTGTGTCCCAAAGCCAAGATTCGAACTCAGCGCCGGCAGCCGGCTTCATGCCATAAAAACTCAGAGAAATGGGAGCGAGAGTATGGTGCAATAAAAGATCATCAAAAGTGAGCACGCCAACAAATACCCGCTCAGCCATCAATGCCGGCTTGTTGCAGCAGTCAAACAACCGACGGCTCTTGCTTATCTGAACCCCAGGAAGCTTCTCGCGAAGTGAAGAAAACCACCCCGCCTGCACAGCCGCGATTACCATCGACTCTATCGTTGCGCTGCGCGGGAAGGTTGGAAACATCAATGGCGACAAGTCGTTTTGAGACTTTGTTAGAGAGCAGCAGCTTGTGCTGCAGGCTAGGCGTCAAAAATTTTGAAACTTTGTGCCACGGGTTTTCGTCAAAAATGCCGCCGTCTTGCTAGTGCATCGTTTTAAGACTTTGTTTGGAAAACCCTGGCGTCGCCGGGACGCGGTGGGGTGTCAACCCCTATTGTCGGGCAGGCAGAAGGGGCTACCGGGTTCAGGCGTAGACGTTGACCTGGGTGCCCAGGCTGCCGCTGGCCGCGAGCGGCAGGACGGCGGGCACGGCCTGCAACAGCGCCAGCGCGCCCGTGGCCTGGGCGTCCAGCGCGGTCTTGAGCACACTCACCTGCACCTGCTGCTCCAGCTGGGCCTGCTTGTTCGCCACGACGGCGTTGACCATGGCGGTGGGGGAAACGTCCATGTGGATTCCTTGCTGTACCCCAGTATCGACCAGTCGACGCAGAACTTGAGGGTCGGGCCGCCGCGGCCCGACCACCGGTACGCTGGTTCAGTCCAGCAGCTCACGAGGCACGTTGCCCCCGTTGGCCGCAATGCTGGCCAGCACGTTCTTGTGCAGCCACATGTTCATGCGCGCCGAATCGCCCATCAGCTCATCCGGGCAGTGCAGCTCGGCTGCCAGCGCCTTGCGCGCGTCCAGGCTGCTGTCCATGTCCAGGAGTTTGAGCAGGTCGACGATGGAGGTGCGCCAGTTCAGCTTCTGGGGGTTCGATGCCGCGCGTTGTTCGAGTTGCGACACCACGTCGACCACCGCGATCGGGTTGACCACCGCGGCCGCTGGTGCCGTGCTGGCGGTGGGTGCGGCCTCAGCTGCCGGCGCGGGGGCTGCGGCCGCGTTGCCAATGCCCAGCTTTTCGAGAATGTTGCTGAAAAATCCCATGTGTGACTCCCTGAATGGCGACCCATGACCGTGCCCCGGCGGGATTGCCGCAGGCTGGGACCATGGACCAGCCCCCATCCTACGGCATTCGCCGGGATCACAACACCGGCCAATGCGTCACAGCTTGAAGTCGTAGTCGACCGTGATCGGCGCGTGGTCGGAGAATTTTTCGCCCTTGAAGATGGCCACCGAACGGGCGCCCTGGGCCAAAGATGCGGTGGCCAGGTGGTAGTCCAGCCGCCAGCCCACATTCTTGGCGTAAGCCTGGCCGCGGTTGCTCCACCAGGTGTAGCAATCGTCGGTGGTGTCGGGAAACAGCTGGCGGTAGACGTCCACCAGCCCGCCCTCGCCCAGCACACGGGTCATCCACGCGCGCTCCTCGGGCAGAAAACCGCTGTTCTTCTGGTTGCTTTTCCAGTTCTTGAGGTCCTGCTCCTTGTGAGCGATGTTGAGGTCGCCACACAGGACAAAGTCGCGCCCGGCCTTGAGCGCCATCAGGTGCGGGTAGAACACATCGAGGAAACGGAACTTGGCCGCCTGGCGCTCTTCGCCCGACGAGCCACTGGGGAAGTAGGCGCTGATCACGCTGCGCTTCTTGCCCGGCGTGTCGAAACGCAGCTCGACGTAGCGCCCCTCGGCGTCGAATTCGCCGCCATCGAAGCCCACGACCACGTCGCTGGGCTCGTGCCGGCTGTACACGGCCACACCCGAATAGCCCTTTTTCTCGGCACAATGGAAATACCCCTTGAGCCCGGCGATGTCCTCGAAACGTCCGGCGATGTCGGGCATCTGGGCCTTGAGCTCCTGCACACAAATACAATCGGGCGCGGTGGCGGCCACCCAGTCCAGCACGCCCTTGGTGGCGGCGGAACGGATGCCGTTGAGATTGAGGCTGGTCAGTTTGAACAAGGAAGTCCCCATGTTGGATTCGGGCGCGCAAGACGAACTCGCGCAGGCATTCGTGCAATTTTCGGTCGAGTCCGGCGTGCTGCGCTTTGGCGAGTTCAAGACCAAGGCCGGGCGCCTGTCGCCCTACTTCTTCAATGCCGGCCTGTTTGACGACGGCGCCAAGCTGGGCCGGCTCGCGGCATTCTATGCAAAGCGCATCCTGGACAGCGGCATTGCCTTCGACATGATCTTCGGCCCGGCCTACAAGGGCATTCCGCTGGGCGCGGCGGTGGCCATCGAACTGGCCCGGCTGGGCCGCAACGTGCCCTTCGCCTACAACCGCAAGGAAGCCAAAGACCATGGTGAAGGCGGCACCCTGGTGGGCGCGCCGCTCCAGGGCCGGGTGATGATCGTCGACGATGTGATGAGCGCCGGCACCGCCGCGCGCGAATCGATCGCGCTGATACGGGCCGCCGGCGCCACGCCCAGCGCGGTCGCCATCGCGCTGGACCGCCAGGAAATGGCCACCGAGATCGGCGCCGATGGCGTACAGCGCGACCTGCCCCACAGCGCGGTGCAGTACGTGCGCGGCACGCTGGGCCTGCAGGTCTGCGCGATCGCACAACTGACCGACCTGCTGCAGTTCCTGGAAACGCGCAGCGCAGATCCCGAGATCGCCGTCCACAGCGAGCGGGTGCGCGCCTACCGGCAACGCTACGGCGTGGATTGAACCCGACCGACAATCTCATCACCAGACGCCATGACACCCCTGCACCGTAGTTTGCTGCCGATGGCGTTTTGTCTGGCCTGGCTGACCGCTGCCCACCCCTCGGCTCAGGCACAAAACAAGCCCCCCGCCAGCGGCGGCGCGGCCCAGAACCACATCTACACCTGCGTGGACGCACAGGGCCGGCGCATCACGTCCGACCGCCCCATTGCCTCCTGCGTGGACCGCGAACAGCGCGAACTGTCGTCCAGCGGCAGCGTCAAGCGGGTCATCCCGCCCACCCCCACCGCCGACGAGCTGGCCGCGATCGAAACCAAGCGCAAGGCCGAGGCCGAACGCGAGGCGCGCATCAATGAAGAGCGCCGCAAGGAACGCGCCCTGCTGGCCCGCTACCCCAACGAAGCCACGCACCAGCGCGAACGCATGAAGGCCCTGGAACAGGTCGACGCGGTGGAAGCCGCCATTCAGAAACGCGGAGAAGACCTGGCCAAGCAGCGCAAGACCATCGACGACGAGATGGGCTTCTACGCCAAGGACCCGACCAAGGCACCGGCCTGGCTGCGGCACAAGCTGCGGGACAACCAGACGCAGTCCAGCGCGCAGGCCACGGCGCTGCAGCAGCAAGCCGGCGAACGCCAGCGCGTGACCGCCCGCTTCGATGCCGAGCTGGTGCAGCTGCGCAAGCTCTGGGCTGAAGCCGCGCAGGCGGCGGGACAGGCCACACGCTGAGTGGACGGCCTGCTCCGTCGGCAGGCCCCAGGTTCACAGCCCCAGTTTTTTCTTGATCAGCTCGTTGGCCTGGGCCGGGTTGGCCTTGCCCTTGCTGGCCTTCATGACCTGACCGACCAGTGCGTTGAAGGCCTTGTCCTTGCCGGCGCGCACCTGGGCCACGTTGTCGGCGTTGGCGGCGATCACCTCCTCGACGATCTTTTCCAGTGCGCCGGTGTCGTTCATCTGCTTGAGGCCCTTGGCCTCGATGACGGCGTCCACCGTGCCCGCCGGTTCGGCCCACAGCGCGTCCAGCACCTGTTTGCCGGCGTTGTTGCTGATGGTGCCGTCGGCGATGCGCGAAACCAGGGCGGCCAGTTGCGCGGCGCTCACGGGCGCGGCCGCGATGTCGCGTTCCTCGGCGTTGAGGCGGCGCGAGAACTCGCCCATCAGCCAGTTGCTGACCAGCTTGGCCTGGCCACTGGCCTTCGCGGCGGTTTCAAAAAACGCGGCCATGGCGGTGCTCTGAGTAAGCATGGTGGCGTCGTATTCGGGCAGACCGTAGTCGCGCACAAAACGCTCGGCCATGGCGCGCGGCAGCTCGGGCATCTCGGCCTTGACGCGTTCCACCCAGTCGCGGCCAATCACCAGCGGCGGCAGGTCGGGGTCGGGGAAGTAGCGGTAATCGGCCGCGTCTTCCTTGGTGCGCATGGCGCGGGTCTCGCCGGTGTCGGGGTCGAACAGCACGGTGGCCTGCTGGATGCTGTGGCCGTCCTCGATCTGTTCGATCTGCCAGCGCACCTCGAAGTCGATGGCCTGCTGCATGAACTTGAACGAGTTCAGGTTCTTGATCTCGCGCCGCGTACCCAGGGGCGCGCCGGGCTTGCGCACCGACACGTTGGCGTCGCAACGGAACGAGCCCTCCTGCATGTTGCCGTCGCAGATGCCGATCCAGGTGACGATCTTGTGCAGTTCCTTGGCGTAGGCCACGGCCTCGGCACTGGAGCGGATGTCGGGCTCGGTCACGATCTCCAGCAGCGGCGTGCCGGCGCGGTTGAGGTCGATGCCGGACTGGCCAATGAAGTCCTCGTGCAGGCTCTTGCCCGCGTCTTCTTCCAGGTGGGCGCGCACCAGGCGCACGGTCTTTTTCTCCTCGCCGAGGAAGAAGCTCACCTCGCCGCCCTGCACCACCGGGATCTCGAACTGGCTGATCTGGTAGCCCTTGGGCAGGTCGGGGTAGAAGTAGTTCTTGCGCGCGAACACGCTCTCCTCGGCGATGTGCGAACCCAGGGCGAGGCCCAGGCGGATGGCACGTTCCACCGCGCCCCGGTTCATCACCGGCAGCGTGCCGGGCAAGGCCAGGTCGACCGCGCAGGCCTGGGTGTTGGGCTCGGCGCCAAAGGCGGTGGAGGCGCGGCTGAAGATCTTGCTCTGGGTGGAGAGCTGGGCGTGGGTCTCGAAGCCGATCACGACTTCGTAGCCGTGCACCAGCAGGGATGTCGTCTGGCTCATGCGAAGGCCTCGGGAGAACGGGTGTGCCAATCGGTGGCTTGCTGGAACTGGTGGGCCACGCCCAGCAGGCGCGACTCGTCGAAGTAGTTGCCCACCAGTTGCAGCCCCACGGGCATGCCGTGGGCGCCAAAACCGGCCGGCACGCTCATGCCGGGCAGGCCGGCCAGGCTGGTGGACAGGGTGTAGATGTCGGCCAGGTAGTTGGCCACCGGGTCGTCGCTTTTTTCGCCGATCTTCCAGGCCACCGTGGGCGCCACCGGGCCGGCGATCACGTCGCATTGGGTAAAGGCCTGCTGGAAGTCCTGCGCGATCAGGCGGCGGATCTGTTGGGCCTTGAGGTAGTAGGCGTCGTAGTAGCCGTGGCTCAGCACATAGGCGCCGATCATGATGCGGCGCTGCACCTCGGGGCCGAAGCCCTCGCTGCGCGACTTCTTGTACATGTCGATCAGGTCGTCGTACTGGGCGGCCCGGTGGCCGAACTTGACGCCGTCGAAACGGCTCAGGTTGGAGCTGGCCTCGGCCGGGGCGATGACGTAATAGACAGGGATGGACAGCTCGGTGCGTGGCAGCGCGATATCCACCAGGGTGGCACCGAGTTTTTCGTATTCGGCCAGCGCGGCGCGCACGGCGGCCAGCACGTCGGGCGCGCAGCCCTCGCCAAAAAACTCCTTGGGCAGGCCGATGCGCAGGCCCTTGAGCGGCTGGGCGGCGGTGGCCTCAGGCAAGGGCTTCAACATGCCGGCGCTGTAGTCCTCGGCGGCGCGGTCCAGGCTGGTGGAGTCGCGGTCGAGGTCGGGGCCGGCCATCGCGGTCAGCAAGGCGGCGCAATCGGCGGCGCTGCGCGCCATGGGGCCGGCCTGGTCGAGGCTGGAGGCGAAAGCCACCATGCCATAGCGCGAACAACGCCCGTAGGTGGGCTTGATGCCGGTGATGCCACAGAAACTGGCGGGCTGGCGGATGGAGCCGCCAGTATCGGTGCCGGTGGCGGCGGGCACCAGGCGCGCGGCCACGGCCGCGGCAGAACCGCCGGAGGAGCCCCCCGGGATGCGCGACATGTCCCAGGGATTGTGGGCCGGGCCGTAGGCCGAGTTGTCGTTGCCCGAGCCCATGGCGAACTCGTCGCAGTTGAGCTTGCCCAGGGTCACCGCTCCGGACTCGGCCAACTGGCGCACCACGGTGGCGTCGAACGGACTCTGGTAGT
This sequence comes from Hydrogenophaga sp. OTU3427, assembly GCF_038440225.1. Lineage (NCBI taxonomy): Bacteria > Pseudomonadati > Pseudomonadota > Betaproteobacteria > Burkholderiales > Comamonadaceae > Hydrogenophaga > Hydrogenophaga sp. OTU3427. The sequence goes on from NZ_JASATI010000010.1 coordinate 11,733, forward strand.
GCTCCAGCATCTTGGAGCCGGCGGTGGTGGGGAAATCGCGCGTGACGAAGATGTCCTTGTGCGCCAGGGGAACACCCAGCAACGGCGTGCGTTCACCGGCCGCGATGCGCGCGTCGGCGGCACGCGCCTGGGCCAGGGTGGCGTCTTCGTTGAAGGCGAGGTAGGCGCCCAACGGGTCGTGCCGTTTGGCGCGGGCCAGCAGGTGCTGCGCTGCTTCGACGGCGGAGGTGGTCTTGTTGGCGATGGCGGCAGCCAGTTCGGCCACGCCGAGTGTGTGCAGATCGTTCATTCGATCACCTTGGGCACGAGGAACAGGCCACGCTCGACCGCGGGCGCGCTTTTCTGGTTGGCTTCGCGCTGGTTGGGTTCGCTGGCGATGTCGTCGCGCAGGCGCAGGGCGACGTGGTCGATCACGGCCGTGGGGTGAGCCAGCGGCGCCACGCCGGTGGTGTCGACCGCGTTCATCTGTTCGACGATGTCGAAGAAACCATTCAACTGGGTGAGCATGCGCTCACTTTGCTCTGGCGTGAGGGCCAGCCGCGCCAGATTCGCGATGCGCGAAATGTCGTTGGATAACAGGGACATGGGGCAGAGCCGGTCGGAAAACCGGATGTAAAAGTGCGTGAAATGAACGCCGAATGGCGTCCCGCCTCACAGGCGATGCGTTATTATCCAGCGTTTGTCGGCAGAACCCGGCCAGATGCCCGTCGGATCGACGCACAAAGCCCGTTTTGTCCCGCAGAACCCCCTTACCGCACTCCCGCCGCACAACCCCTATCGTCGGGGCGAGGTCCCAGCGAGCCGCCGGCCCGCCCCGACAGGACTATCCAACATGTTCGAAGTTTTTCGTCGGCACTTTTCGACCGACCTGGCCATTGACCTCGGCACCGCCAACACCCTGATCTACGTGCGCCACAAGGGCATCGTGCTGGACGAGCCCTCGGTGGTCTCGATCCGCCACGAAGGCGGCCCCCAGGGCAAGAAATCCATCCAGGCGGTGGGCCACGAGGCCAAGGCCATGCTGGGCAAGGTGCCCGGCAACATCGAGGCCATCCGCCCGATGAAGGACGGCGTGATCGCCGACTTCACCGTCACCGAGCAAATGCTCAAGCAGTTCATCAAGATGGTGCATCCGCGCTCGATGCTGAAGCCCAGCCCGCGCATCATCATCTGCGTGCCCTGCGGCTCGACCCAGGTCGAGCGCCGCGCCATCCGCGAGTCGGCCCTGGGCGCGGGGGCTTCCGAGGTCTACCTGATCGAGGAACCCATGGCCGCGGCCATCGGCGCCGGCCTGCCGGTGTCCGAGGCGTCCGGCTCCATGGTGGTCGACATCGGCGGCGGTACCACCGAGGTGGGCGTGATCTCGCTCGGCGGCATGGTCTACAAGGGCAGCGTTCGGGTGGGCGGCGACCGTTTCGACGAAGCCATCATCGCCTACATCCGTCGCAACTACGGCATGCTGATCGGCGAGCCCACGGCCGAAGCCATCAAGAAGCAGATCGGCAGCGCCTTCCCCGGCTCCGAAGTCAAGGAAATGGAAGTCAAGGGCCGCAACCTGGCCGAGGGCGTGCCCCGCAGCTTCACCATCAGCAGCAACGAGATCCTCGAAGCCCTGACCGACCCGCTCAACAACATCGTCAGCGCCGTCAAGACCGCGCTGGAGCAGACCCCGCCCGAGCTGGGCGCCGACATCGCCGAGCGCGGCATGATGCTGACCGGTGGTGGCGCCATGCTGCGCGACCTGGACCGCCTGCTGGCCGAGGAAACCGGCCTGCCGGTGCTGGTGGCCGAGGACCCGCTGACCTGCGTGGTGCGCGGCTGCGGCATGGCGCTGGAGCGCATGGACCGCCTGGGCGGCAGCATCTTCACCAGCGAATAACCCGCTCACCGGAGCGCTGTGCTCATGCCACTGGGCACCCTGGACCGCACCCCACCGCCGTTCTTCAAGCAGGGCCCCTCGGCCCTGTCCAAGCTGACCGTGCTCAGCGCGGTGGCCATCGCCCTGATGGTGGTGGACGCGCGCCTGCGCCTGGCCGAACCGGTGCGCAGCGGCGTGGCCACGGTGATCTACCCGCTGCAATGGCTGGTGATGCAACCGGTCAAGGGGGCGACCGTCGTGGGCGCCTATTTCACCAGCCTGCAAAAAGCCCAGGACCAGCAGAACCAGGCCAGCGAGGCCCTGGCACGCCAGGCCATGCGCGCCGCACAGGTGGAGCTGCTGGCGCTGGAAAACCAGCGCCTGCGCGAGCTGCTGGGCATGCAGCAGCGGGTCGAGACCACGTCGCAAGGCGCGCAGGTGCTGTACGACGCGGGCGACCCCTACACCCGCAAGGTGGTGATCGACCGTGGCATGACACAAGGGGTGCAATCGGGCGCCCCGGTGCTCGACGGCACCGGCGTGCTCGGGCAGGTGACACGCGTCTACCCGCTGGGCGCCGAAGTCACCCTGCTGACCGACCGTTCGCAGGCGATCTCGGTGCTCAACACCCGCACCGGCACCCGCAGCCTGGCCTACGGCATGGCCGGCGCCGGCGCCGCCGGACTGGAGCTGCGCTTCACCGCCACCCACGCCGACATCGAGGTGGGCGACCTGCTCAGCACCAGTGGTGTGGACGGCGTCTACCCCGCGGGCCTGCCGGTGGGCCGGGTCACCAAGGTCGAGCGCGAGACCAGCGCCGCCTTTGCCCGCGTCGAGGCCGAGCCGGTGTCCAACCCGCTGGCGGCGCAACACGTGCTGGTGCTGCAGTTGCCGGCCGACACGCCGCAAGGCACGGGGCCGGAACGTGCGCCCGCCAAGGAGGGCGTCGAACCCAAGGCCACCCGGCGCGCCGGCCCGGGCCGCCCCAGCCAGCCCGGAGGCCGCCCATGATCATGCGCCCTGGTCAGCCCTTGCTGCTGCCCGCCAGCCCCTTGTTCATCTGGATCAGCCTGCTGGGTGCGCTGGCGCTCAACATGCTCATGAACATGGGCCCCTGGGGGCGCTCGGCCTGGGTGCCCGACCTGCTGGCCCTCGCCCTGGTGTTCTGGAACGTGCACCAGCCCTTGCGCATCGGCGTGGGTGTCGCGTTCGCTTTTGGTCTGGCCATGGACGTGCACCTGGGCGCCCTGCTGGGGCAGAACGCCCTCGCCTACACCGCCATGAGTTTCCTGGCCATCAGCATGCACCGCCGCCTGCTGTGGTTCCCGGTACCGGCGCAGATGCTGCAGGTGCTGCCGCTGTTTGCCGCCGCGCAAGTGCTGGAGCTGCTGGTGCGCCTGATCGCTGGCAACGGATTTCCGGGCGCCGGCATCGTGGCGGGCCCGCTGATCGAGACCGCGCTGTGGCCCGTGGCCACCATGCTGCTGCTGGCACCCCAGCGGCGCGCGCACGACCCGGACGAAAACCGTCCACTATGAAAACCCCCTCGCTCCACCGCTGTGCGGGTCGCTGCCCCCCGAGGGGGCTGGGCCGCCTAGGGAGCGGTCCGGCGGCGGCCCGGGCAGGCCACGCCCTGCCGTCACGCGGGACACCATGACCGAACTGCGCAACGTCGAGGCCGAGCTGTCGCGCTTTCGAACGCGCGTGCTCGTGGCTGGCCTGCTGGTGCTGGTGGCGTTCGGCCTGCTGGTGGCGCGCCTGTGGGTGCTGCAGGTGCTTCGCCACGACACCCTGCAGGCGCAGGCCGAAACCAACCGCACCGCCGTGCTGCCGGTGGTGCCTCACCGCGGCCAGATCCTGGACCGCAATGGCGTGGTGCTGGCCACCAACTACTCGGCCTACACGCTGGAGATCACCCCCTCGCAGGTGAGCGACATGGAGTGGACGCTGGAGGAGCTGGGCAAGGTGGTGGACATCCAGCCGCGCGACCGCAAGCGTTTCCAGCGCCTGCGCGAGGAATCCAAGCGCTTCGACTCCATCCCCATCCGCACCCGGCTCAGCGACGTGGAGGTGGCGCGTTTTGCCGCCCAACACTATCGATTCCCGGGCGTGGAGGTGCAGGCACGGCTGTTCCGGCAGTACCCGCTGGGCGAAGCGTCCAGCCATGTGGTGGGCTACATCGGCCGCATCAGCCAGCGTGAAAAAGAAAGCATGGAAGACTGGCCGGAGGAAGACCAGGCCAACTACCGCGGCACCGAGTACATCGGCAAACTCGGCATCGAGCAGAGCTACGAGCGCCAACTGCATGGACAGACCGGCTTCGAGCGGGTCGAGACCTCGGCCGGTGGCCGCGCCGTGCGCTCGCTGGCCAACACGCCGGCCCGCCCGGGCCAGACCGTGGTGCTGTCGCTGGACATCAAGCTGCAGAAGCTGGTGGAGGACATGTTTGGCGATCGCCGGGGCGCCCTGGTCGCCATGGACCCGCGCAACGGCGAGGTGCTGGCCTTCGTGAGCAAGCCCACATTCGACCCCAACCTCTTCGTCGAGGGCATCGACGTCGAGAACTGGCGCCTGCTCAACGAGTCCATCGACCGGCCCCTGCTCAACCGCGCGCTGCGCGGCACCTACCCGCCGGGCTCCACCTACAAGCCCTTCATGGGGCTGGGCGCGCTCGAAACGGGCAAGCGCACACCGGGCGCCATCACCAACGACCCCGGCTACTGGATGTTCGGCAACCACCGTTTCCGCAGCCACGGCGACCACGGCCTGGGCGCGGTGGACATGCACCGCAGCATCGTGCTGTCGAGCAACGTCTATTACTACGCCCTGGCCAACGACATGGGCGTGGACCTGATCCACGACTTCATGAAACCGCTGGGTTTTGGCCAGATCACCGGCATCGACCTCAAGGGCGAGGTGCGCGGTGTCTTGCCCAGCCAGTCCTGGAAACGCGGCAACTACAAGCGCCCCGACCAGCAGAAGTGGTATGCCGGCGAAACCATCTCACTGGGCATCGGCCAGGGCTACAACAGCTTCACCATGCTGCAGCTGGCGCAGGCCATGTCGGTGGTGGCCAACCAGGGCGTCAAGCACAAGCCGCGGCTGGCCGTGGCGACCGAAGACCCGGTGCTGCGCACCCGCATACCGCTGGCGGCCGAGCCCCCGGTCAACCTGAACTTCAAACCCGAGAACGTGGCCACCATCCTCAAGGCCATGCAGGCGGTGACCACCGAGGGCACGTCCACCCGCGTGTTCGCCGGCGCGCCCTACCGCAGCGGCGGCAAGACCGGCACGGCGCAGGCGGTGACCATCGGGCAAAAGGACAAGTACGACGCGCGCCGCCTGGAAGAACACCAGCGCGACCACTCGCTCTACCTCGCCTTCGCACCGGCCGAGGCGCCCCAGGTGGTGCTGGCCCTGGTGGTGGAGAACGCCGGTTTTGGCGCCGCCAGCGCCGCCCCCATCGCACGCCGCGTGTTCGACTACGTGCTGCTCGGCCAATACCCCAACGAGGAAGACATGGCGGCCGTGCGCAAGGGCATGGCGGGCGCGCCCATCGGCAAGCCCCGCCTGGCCAGCGAAGTGGAGCTGATGCCGGCGGCGCCCTGAAACCCCGTTGCCGATCTGAGCCCGAGCGCCTCAGCGCAGGTAGGCATCAAAGCCGGTCTTGAGGATCAGCGCCGACACCACCACGATAAATACGCCGCGCACGAAGCCGGTGCCGTGCTTGATCGCCAGGCGCGAACCCAGGGTGCTCCCAACGACATTGGCCACGGCCATGACCGCGACAAAGTGCCACCAGACGTGGCCTTTCCAGGCAAACAGCATCAGGGCCGACAGGTTGCTGGCGGTGTTGAGCAGCTTGGCCGACGCGCTGGAATGCAGGAAGTCATAGCCCAGCCAGCGCACGAACAGGAAGACAAAGAAGCTGCCCGTGCCCGGCCCGAAGAAGCCGTCGTAGAAGCCGATCACCGCGCCCAGCAGGCTGGCCGCGGCGGTTTCAGCCCCACCAGCAAAACGCGGCTGGTGGTGGCGCCCCAGTTCCTTCTTGACCAGCGTGTAGCCCAGGATCAGCAGCAGGATGAAGGGCAGCAGCTTGCGCAGGAAGCCGGGCGAGATTTGCGTCACCGTCCAGGCGCCCAGCATGGCCGCGATGAAGGCCGCCGCGGCCGCCGGCAACACCGCGTGCCAGGGCAATTGAACGCGCCGGCCGTACTGCCAGGTGGCCGCCGCCGTGCCCCAGACCGAAGCCCCCTTGTTGCTGCCGAACAGCGTGGCGGGATGCGCCTGGGGAAAGGTGGCAAACAGGGCTGGCGTGAGAATCAAGCCGCCACCGCCCACGATCGAATCCACAAAACCGGCCAGCAGCGAGGCCAGCGTCACAACAATCCATTCCATCGCGGGCATTGTCGCACCCGCTGGTGACCGCTCAGCGCCGCTCCATCAAGGCCTTGAGACGTGGCAGGGCGGCGGTCATGGCCACGCGGCCGGCCTCGATGGAACGCTGGCGCGAGGCGAAGTCGGCGCTGCCCACCCCGGCCAGCGAAGGGCGCACCACCAGCTCGGCTCCCGCCAGCTCCAGCCGGTTGATGCTCTGGCCCATGATGGCAAAGGTCTGCAGCAACAGGCGGAAGGTGTCGTTGGTGGCATTGCCCTCGGGCGCGCTGGAGATGTCGACCGCGATCACCACCTCGGCCCCCATCTGCCGCGCCTGGCGTACCGGCACGGGCGCCACCAGGCCCCCGTCCACGTACTCGCGCCCGGCGATCGGCACCGGCAGGAACACGCCGGGCACGGCGCTGGAGGCGCGCACCGCCGTGCCGGTGTCGCCACGCCGGAACACGATGCCCTCGCCCTGTTGCAGATCGGTGGCCACCACGCCCAGCGGCAGGGGCATTTGTTCCAGCAGCTTGCCGCCCACCTGCTGGTTGACGTAGCGCGCCAGCGCGTCGCCGCGCAACATGCCGCGGCTGAACAGCGGCAAGGTCCAGTCGGTGATGGCGGCCTCCTCCATCGCCAGCGCGGCGCGCTCCAGTTCGGCGCCGTTCTTGCCGCTGGCGTAGAGCGCGGCCACCAGGCTGCCGGCAGAGGTGCCGACCACGTAGTCGGGGCGTATGCCATGGCGCTCCAGCACCTGGATCACCCCCACGTGCGCGAACCCGCGTGCCGCGCCCCCACCCAGCGCCAGGCCGATCCGTGGCGGCGGGCGCACGGGTTCGGGCCGCGCCACGGGCGGGAGCGGCGGGGCCGGCTCTTCCGGCGGCGCCACGGGCGGCGTGGTGCTGCACGCCGCCAGCCACAGCAGCAGCCCTGACAACAGGGCATGGCGCCAACGGTGCCCAGTCATGCCTCGGGTTTCAAGAGGTTTCATTATTGAGAATGATTCGCGTTAATGCTATTATCGCAGCCGTTCTGATCACCCACCTACATCAACGCCCCATGAAACCGTTTGCCACCCGCTCCATCGCATTGGCCGCCGCCTTGCTGGCGCTGTCGGCCCAGGCCCAGGACAAGGTCCTGAACCTGTACTCCGCCCGACACTACCAGACCGATGAAAACCTGTACGAAGGTTTCACCAAGGCCACGGGCATCAAGATCAACCGCGTGGATGGCGACGATGCCGGCATTGTGAACCGACTCCGTGCCGAGGGCGCGTCCTCGCCTGCCGATGTCGTGTTGCTGGTCGACGCCGCGCGCCTGGCGCTGGCCGACAACATGGGCCTGTTCCAGCCGATCAAGTCCAAGGTGCTGGACGACGCCATCCCGGCCCATCTGCGCGCTCAGCCCACGGCCGACGGCGTGACCTGGACCGGCTTCTCGACGCGCGCCCGCCTGGTGGTCTACGACCCGCTGCGCGTGAAGGCCGCCGACGTGGCCACCTACGAACAACTGGCCGACCCCAGGCTCAAGGGCCTGCTGTGTACCCGCTCGGGCTCGCATCCCTACAACCTGTCGCTGTTCACCACCGTGGTGGAGCGCCTGGGCGACGCCCAGGGCGAGACCTGGCTCAAGGGTCTGGTGGCCAACATGGCGCGCGATCCCAAGGGCGGCGACACCGACCAGATCAAGGCCGTGGCCTCTGGCGAATGCGGCGTGGCGCTGACCAATTCGTACTACGTTGCGCGGCTGCTGAAGTCGAGCCAGCCGGACGATCGCACGGCCATGGAGCGCGTGCGCGTGGTGTTCCCGAACCAGGGCACCTCGGGCACCCACGTGAACATCGCCGGCGCCGCCGTGGCCAAACACGCCAAGAACCGCGACAACGCGGTGGCCTTCATGGAATACCTGTCCAGCGCGTCGGCGCAGGGCTACTTTGCCGAAGGCAACAACGAGTTCCCGGTGGCCAAGGGCGTGAAGTCCAACAACCCGGCCATCAAGGCCATGGGTGGCGACCACTTCAAGGGCGACAACATCTCCCTGACCGTCGTGGCCAAGAACCTGCCGAAAGTGCAGCAGATGCTGGACCGCGTGGGCTACAAGTAAAGGCCGCTGTCTCCAGGGGGCTGATTCGCCTTGGTGCGGCCCTGCGGCGGATCGCCTCGCCACATCGCACTTCTTGCACAAAAAAAGCCCGGTATCGATCGGGCTTTTTTTTGTGTGCACTGATTCGGCCATCCAAGAAAAATGACCCGACCGCTTGCGCGGGTCGGGCCCAACATCTTTTGTGGAGATGATCTCTCAGACGGCTCAGTGACGGCGGGCCCTCGCGAGCCCGCCGTGTGGTTCAACGGTTGTAGGCGGTTTCGCCGTGCGAGCGGATGTCGAGACCTTCGCGCTCGTCTTCCTCGCTGACACGCAGACCGATCACCATGTCAACGATCTTGTAGGCCACGAAGGAGACCACGCCCGACCAGACGATGGTCAGCAGCACGGCCTTCAGCTGGACCCAAACCTGGGCCGCGATCGAGTAGTCGGCGGTCGTCACCATGGTGGCGGTGACCCAGTCGGCCACATAGCCGGGGCCACCCAGGGCCGGGCTGTTGAACACGCCGGTCAGCAGGGCGCCGATGATGCCACCCACGCCGTGCACGCCGAAGACGTCCAGCGAGTCGTCGGCACCCAGCATGCGCTTGAGACCGCTCACGCCCCACAGGCAGGCGAAGCCGGCGACGAAGCCGATCACCAGCGCACCACCGATGCCCACGTTGCCGGCGGCCGGGGTGATGGCGACCAAACCGGCCACGGCACCCGAGGCGGCACCCAGCATGGAGGCCTTGCCCTTGTGCAGCGCCTCGCCCACACACCAGGCCAGCACGGCGGCAGCGGTGGCGGCAAAGGTGTTGATGAAGGCCAGGGCGGCGAAACCGTTGGCTTCCAGGGCGGAACCGGCGTTGAAGCCGAACCAGCCCACCCACAGCAGCGAAGCGCCCACCATGGTCAGCGTCAGGCTGTGCGGGGCCATGGCTTCCTTGCCGTAGCCGATGCGTTTGCCGACCATGAAGGCGCCCACCAGACCCGCAACGGCAGCGTTGATGTGCACCACGGTGCCGCCAGCGAAGTCCAGCGCGCCCCACTGCCAGATCTGGCCGGCCTTGCCCGTCATGCTGTCAGCCACTTCCTTGGCCGTGTAGGCGTCCGGACCCATCCAGAACCACACCATGTGCGCGATGGGCAGGTAGCTGAAGGTGAACCAGATCGCCATGAACAGCAGCACGGCGGAGAACTTCATGCGTTCGGCGAAGGCGCCGACGATCAGCGCGCAGGTGATGCCGGCAAAGGTGGCCTGGAAGGCGGCGAAGATGATCTCGGGAATGACCACGCCCTTGCTGAAGGTGGCACCGTTGGCAAAGGTGCCTGCAACGTTGTCCCACACCCCAGCCATCAACAGCCGGTCAAAGCCCCCGATGAACGCATTGCCCTCGGTGAAGGCCAGGCTGTAGCCATAGACGAACCACAGCACGGCGATCAACGAGAAGGTGACCATGACCTGCATGAGCACGGACAGCATGTTCTTGCTGCGCACCAGGCCGCCGTAGAACAGGGCCAGGCCCGGCACGGTCATCAGGATGACCAGCAAGGTGGACACCATCATCCAGGCGGTGTCGCCCTTGTTGGGGACCGGTGCCGGTGCGGCGGCGGCCTCAGCCGGCGCGGCGGGGGCTGCGGCGGCGGGCGCGGCAGCGGCGCTGCTGGCGGCAGGGGCGGCAGCGGTTGCCGCCGGGGTTTCGGTGGCTGCTGGCGCGGCCGTCTGGGCCATGGCGGCCAGACCACCGAAGGTCAGACTGAGGCCTAGGAACAGGCCGGTGATGAGCTTTTTCATGGGTGACTCTTTCTTCTGCGATGAGGGGCCGCTGTCAGAGCGCTTCTTTGCCGGTTTCGCCGGTGCGGATGCGGACCACTTGCTCCAGGCTGTAAACGAAGATCTTGCCGTCACCGATCTTGCCGGTGCGGGCAGCGCCTTCGATGGCTTCGATCACGCGGTCGACCAGTTCGTCGGCCACGGCCGCCTCGATCTTGACCTTGGGCAGGAAGTCGACCACGTACTCGGCGCCGCGGTACAGCTCGGTGTGGCCCTTCTGGCGTCCGAAGCCCTTGACCTCGGTGACGGTGATGCCCTGCACGCCGATGCCCGAAAGTGCTTCGCGCACTTCGTCCAGCTTGAAGGGTTTGATGATGGCGGTGACCAGTTTCATAAGGTTCCTCTCGATGGCGGTTCGGTCCGGGCCGCCAGGGCGGCCCGGCAGCTGTCACATGGCCTTGGCGACAGTCAGCACCAGGCGGTTCTTGTTGATGTCGCCATACACGGCCTTCTTGTTGGCGCCCACGAAAGCGGCCTTGACGGAGTAGCCGTCACCCAGGTCGTAGCCCAGGCCCACGCTGTAGTCGGTGAAATCGGTCAGGGCCTTCTGCTTGAAATCGGTCAGGCCCACGGCCGCGCTCAGGGTCAGGCCCTTGCTGATCTCGGTCGAGTAGCCCAGGCTGAGGTAGCCGGCCTTGCTGCCGGAACCGAAGTACTGGCTGGAGACGGTGTGCGAGTACTTGGCGCTGAAGCCGGCGTAGCTCAGGCCGCCATAGACCTCGGTGGTCTTGAAGCTGCTGGCGCCCGGGTAGGCGTAGTGCAGCACGCCGACGTCGTAACCGATGCCGCTGACTTCGCCCTTGTAGCCGCCGTAGAGGTCCATCTCCAGGCTGCCGGTGGGCAGGGTCACGTTGGAGTTCCAGTTGCCGACATACAGGCCATTGGCGAAGGCGTAATCGAAACCGCCCTGCAGCGCAGGCTTGTTGGCCGTCTGGTCCTGGCCACGGAACTTGTAACTGGTGTTGAGCGACACGTTGGCCGACAGCTGGGCAGCGGCCAGCAGGGGCGAGGCGGCCAGCGCCACAACAGCCAGGGACTTGATAGCGGAAATGTTCATGACGGAGAACTCCAGTGGTTGAGGGGAAGACGGGCCACTTAAGCAGGGAATGTGCCAACCCGGCGCTCCCGGGCACCCCAATAGGGCGCAGACCAACCCACGTTGCAGCGCACGTCACTCACAAAGACTCACAATCCCGGCCCCCGCCCCCGCCGCCCCGCCCTGCCCTGCCGCACGCCGCCGGTGTAGGATGGACACGCACAAGCACCACCAAGGGGCTTGGCGGTGCACGGCGGCCTGGCACAGCCGACCAATGCACCACGAACGTGCATTTTGGCGGTCCTGATCGGGCCGTCAAGCCGCACCAGAACAGGGAGGGCCGCCATGGGTTTGTCTTTGGTGCACAGCCGTGCGCTGGTGGGGCTGGACGCACGTCCGGTGTGCGTGGAGGTGCATCTGGCCAACGGCCTGCCCAGTTTCACCCTGGTCGGGCTGGCCGAAACCGAGGTCAAGGAGGCCCGGGAGCGCGTGCGCTCGGCCCTGATGAACGCCGGGCTGGACTTCCCGAGCAGCAAAAAGATCACCGTCAACCTCGCGCCCGCCGACCTGCCCAAGGACTCGGGGCGTTTCGACCTGCCCATCGCGCTGGGTTTGCTGGCGGCCAGCGGGCAGATCGACGCCCAACGGCTGAACGGCTGGGAATTCGCTGGCGAACTTTCATTGGGCGGCGAGTTGCGCCCGGTGCGCGGCGCCCTGGCCATGGGCCTGGCGCAGCACCGGCAGCGGGGCAGCGCCCGTCGGCTGGTGTTGCCCGCTGGCAGCGCCGAAGAGGCCGCGCTGGTGCCCGCCGCCGAGGTCTACCGCGCCCACCACCTGCTCGACGTGGTCCGGCGCTTTCTGCCCGTCCCCACCCCAGGCATCCCGGACAACACGGCGGCCGAGGACGGTGGCTGGCAACGGCAGGCCACCCCAGCCCCAGGAACCGTCCCCCATCCTGGCGAGCGGCCCGACATGGCCGATATCAAGGGACAGAGCCAGGCCCGCCGGGTGCTGGAGATCGCAGCGGCCGGTGGCCACAGCCTGCTGCTGGTGGGCCCCCCGGGCAGCGGCAAGTCCATGTTGGCGCAGCGTTTCGCCGACCTGTTGCCGCCCATGAACGAAGACGAGGCACTGGAAGCGGCGGCCGTGGCCTCCCTGGGCGGGCGCTTCCGTTTGCAGGACTGGGGCCGACGCCCCATGGCCGCGCCGCACCACACGGCGAGCGCGGTGGCGCTGGTGGGCGGAGGCTCGCCACCCCGACCGGGCGAGATTTCCCTCGCTCACCATGGCGTGTTGTTCCTCGACGAACTGGCCGTTTAGCTTTTTTGCCAAGTTGTCTATATTGCGAGAAACAAGGAGTTTCTCGTGCAAATCGTCCCGCAATTCACTCCCAACTCGCCGTTGACAATTGTCCAAAGGGACGACGCCTTCCCAGACTACCCGTTCGAACGCCTCAACCACCACCTGTTGGCTGAAATCCGAGCGGGCTACGCAACGCTACCGTTGTCGCTTCGCGGCATCGAGACGGTGCAGCCGCGCCATCTGGAATGCGTACTTCAGATTTGTGGCATTCACGTGCCGAATGCCGGCTTTGCATCAGCGGAGTTCTGGAGAGGTTGTGTAGCGTATGTTGGCGCGGTCAACTCCCAGAAGTTCATTGATGCCACGCACGCCTGGAGGCACAGACAGACAACCTCTTTCGCTCGCCTGCTCAGCGAGCTTAAAGGCAGAGGCTTCTTGGTGCCACCCCTGACGTTTAGTTCAGCGATCACCGGTGTATCCGAGTCGATTCGCCCATTCGTCGATTTCTTCGAAGACCTGGCACTGGATGCTGAGAAGGTGTGGCTTTGGCAGGGGTGGTGGAGCAGGAACAGGGACGCGCGAAAGCGACAACGATTTCCTTTCTTCCCGATCTACAAGCGTTTGGGGCGCGAATTTACAGAGCGCCTGTACAAGGCATGCGACGCTTGGGCGACGTCGCACAACGCCAGCCACATCCCGATCTTGCGCCCCTTAGCCGAGTACATCGGAGCCCATGACGACGCGCTGACAGTCCGACGCTTGCAGGATCCAGCGTTCACGGAGGTTTTCTGGCATCAGTTTTTTGCCTACTTTGTCTCTTCGCGGCACGAAATGGGCAACGAACTTGCCACCAGCCTTGCTGTGTGGAATGCGCAGACGATCAGATTCATCTCCGGATGTTTGGAGTCGTGCGGCCTGTTTGCGAAGCCGGCCCAGATGCCTGCGGCGCCCAAACGGACCAAGACAGGGGCGCAGACCAAGATTTTGAAGCAGGAAGACGGGACCGACGCCAAGGGGCGCCTCATCACGCTGGTGCCGGTTCATTGCACGGATGACCAAGCGCTTCAGGTCCTGTTGAAGGACATCCGCAGGGAAATCGAGATTGTGCAGCGGTGGGCGGAAGGCGAATACGCGCAGTTCTGCGCCAACGTGGACGCGCGGACATTGCTTGCCAAGCAAGGGACAGTCAGAGTCATTCAGAAAGTGGGAGCCAACTCGATCGGTCATAAGCAGTTGGTCGCGAAAGACAACCCGCAGGCGATGGCCAATGCCGCTGCCACTTTCGAACACTATGGCTACCAGACCCACGAGGACACATCAGTGGGTCTCCTCTATCCGAAGCCAATTCCTGAAACTGCTTTGAAGCTCGGTGTGCCGAACGCCGGCAGCTTGTTGCCGCATCTCACCCTTCTGGTGCACGATCATCCCAAAATCACGAGCTCCTTTCTGGAGAAGCTCCAGCTGTATGACAAGCACGGGAACATACAGTGTGTGCAGATTCTCGACGGCGTCACCATGCTGGTCGGAGCGAAAGATCGTGCAGGGCCGGGCAATGCGCAACAAGCGATCGTGCTGACTGCGCGCGGCAAGGACGTGGTCACACGGATCATTCAGGCGACTGCGCCGCTTCGCAGATACCTGAAGGCCAAGGGCGACGACAACTGGCGATCCTTTCTCTTGAGCAGCGGAAAGTCATTTGGCTACCCAAGTCCCATCAAGAACATCTCTGGCCTCTTCATCCACCCCAAAAACAGAAAGAACTTGAGCTCGTCCTTGGAACGACAGGGGCTTGACAGGCGATCGGCGGAATCGATCGCAGAGCGGCTCACGCTGGCCACATTGCGAGCAAGCATCGGGGTGCGCGTCTACCTGGATACGGGAAGCGTGCATGCCATGAGCGAAGCCCTGGGCCACGTGGAATTCAATCCGAGTCTTCTTGATCACTATCTGCCGCTTCAAGTCCAGCGTATTTTTCGGGAACGCTGGATCCGCATCTTCCAGACTTCGTTGATCATCGAAGCCGTGAAAGGAACCGACTTGGTGCTTGAAGCCTCGGGACTGTCATCAATGCAAGAGCTCGATGAGTTTCTGAGCCACCATGCCTTCAAACGCCTTGATCCTCTGGTCGATGGACCCGCAGACGTCAACGATCGCGAAATCGCCTTCGGTATCAGCACCGGAATCCTGGCATTGCTTTTTGGGCTGCAACATGCGGTGCAGAACGCAACCAAGGCGGTTTGCGGCCGGGCACAGTACTGGGCGCTGGTGACGGACCGGATCGTGGACTACATCATGGCGCCAGAGAGCGGGCGGGAGGACCTTAGAAATCTCGTGATTTCAGCCCGCAGCATCCGGGTGCAGGAGTCGTTCGAGAGGTTCGTGTATGCGTAACGCGAAATCCTACGTGGGCGAGCTGAGCTTCTTGAACCACGTCTTGGACCGGGGCACGGGCGTCTATCGCGCGGCCTCCTGGCTGCGAAGTCCGTTTGACGCCGACCGTTGGCAAATCCAGTTCGATCACTATGCAACGGCGCAGCTGATCGATTTTCGCGTTCGAATGCGGGACGGAAAAAGCCTCACCGACACGCGCCATGCGCGCTTGCTGGAAACATTCAAGCTATGGCTGTGCGCGTCCACGCATCCGCATGCGTCAGCCGGCCGCCAACTCAGCGCCAGTAGCATGCGGGCCCGCGTGCATTGCACGCTGCACCTGATCGACTATCTGTTGCTGCGCCAAGAAGAAGTCCACCTGTGCGAGCTCGGCTTGGCGGGCCTTACATCGAACGATCTGCTCACGCTCGTCTCACGTCTTGCTTCGACAAACGATGTTTCTGAGTCGGTGTATGGCTGGATGCCACGCCTGCGAGAGCTTCTTCGAACCGGTGGCAACACCATTTCGGCCCATGATCTTGCAGCGGCGCGTCAGGACGTGCCCACGATCGATGATGGCTTGGACCGGAGCGACCAACTCGGATTGAGCCGCGCAGAATTGTTGACTGCGCGCGCATGGATCTGGCGCGAAGGCCTGTATCGGCAAATGAGCCGAGCGGGGTACAAGATTCGTCCGAACACGCTCGCACTGACCTCCAGGATCTACGCAGATACGCTTTGGGGTGTTCAGAAACGGACCATTCCGTTCGAGTTGATGCTTCACGAGGCCGGTCTGGCGGAGCGGGAGCGCTTGGCCGTACCGGTAAGAGAAGTGAATGACGACTGCGCCGGCGATCGGATGGTGGCGTTGTACATGCGATGCCTGGGTCACCTCAAACTGCTCCAGCGCAGCGGGATCGACGTACCCACTCAGGCCATTGACGCGATCCAGCAGAGAAATTTGCAGGCATGGCTCCAAACAAAGGAAATCGGGAGGTTCCAGACGCTGCCGCAAGACGTCGTTTTGTGTGCCATGCGAAGCTCGATCGCGTTTGCCTTGACCCACGGAGAACACATCGTGGACGCCTACGCGGCGGTCGCAGAGAAGGCGCGAGAATTGTCTATCAGCATCCCTGCAGTTTGCAGCGAGATCGGGATGGACTCCCTCATTTCCGAGCACCTGATCGACCTCGGGGTCAAGAACTGGCGTCTTCAGCCTGGCGCGAGAGCGGATGGAGATTACTATGAGCGTCTGCGAAGGAATGAAGGACTTTGTGAACTGGTGATGATCCTGGTCGGCGCAGTATTCTTGATCGTCGGCGCGGTGACCGCCAGACGAAACGGAGAGCTTACCGACCTGCGCGTCAGGAGTTGCCTGGACAAGAGTGGCCGCAACCTGCTTTTCTTCAACCGGAAGTCAGGCTTTGCTGACACCCGGCAAAAGGAGGCACGTCCCATTCCCGCGATAGCGGCTCGACTCATTCGACTGATTGAGCGTCTGCACCAGACTTGCCTTGCCGGTGTTGATGGCGACCCGGCCGGCGCACTATTTGCGTACCCTTCTCGGACGACTGGCAGATTGACAGATGGCTCTGCATTCGGCGTCTACTTCTGTGTCGATTTGCTGTGTGACTACTTCGAATTCGCAGGTGACTCGCCCGAAACACGGTACTACGTGAGACAGCATCAAATGCGCCGATTCTTCGCCATCGCCTTCTTCTGGGGCAGCGGTTTCGGAGGCTTGGACACATTGCGCTGGTTCCTTGGTCACACTGATCCAAAGCATGTATGGCGCTATATCCTGGAATCCGTGCCGGGCAAGATTTTGACCTCGATCCGCTCACGCTATGCCGTGCAGGCGCTGTTGGGTGGCAACACCGCCGCCGAAGCCTTGGCCGAGCTGGTGGAGGAGAAGTTCAACACTCGCGAGTTCTCTGTGCTAAGTGTTGAGGAACTCGAGGAGTACGTTGAAGTCCTGCTTGAAGATTCGCGTGTCCTCGTCGAACCTCAGTTCATTGAAGCAGATTCTGGAACAGCCTACACGATCGCCATCCTTGTCACTCAGACGGAGACGCCTGGTGGATAAGCGGCAAGCCCGATCAGAGCAAAGCGTTCGCGCACTGTTCAAGCTGCTGCAAGACGTAGCTCGGGAGCCGGGTGTTCACGTCAATTACAGTGGGCTGCGTGAGGCACTCGGGCGGCAGGGGCATATTGCGAAATACGAGGTTGAATCGCTTGGCATCCGCCCCGTCTCCCTGAATACGCTGAAGAGGGTCGCCGATGATGTCTTGGGGTCAGATGGGGGTTTCCAAGAACTCGACTCTCTTCGGCGAATCGCGCTCTCAAGGATTGAGCAGTTCACAACGGCTTCATTGCAGGTCCAGCGCGACACCCGCGATGGGCTGAGGCTGAAGCTCAAGCAGGCCAAGGCGCGAAACCGCGTACTGCGCGAAGATTTGGCCTTCCTCTCCGACCGCCTCATGACGGCGTTGAACTTGGCAGAGCGGTGCGCTTCGACTGCGGATAGCGTGACGCAAATGACCTTCAAGCGTCAGCGTGCTGAGATCCTCAATTCGTTGGGCCTGCGACGAACCTTGTCCCCCAATGAGACAGCTGATGACGACCTCGAACCCCGAAGCTGACAAGGTACTCTTCATACCTGCAGGCGACGACTTTGCCATCGTCAGTCACGTCGAGGGCGACCAGCCTTTTGGCCGAGATGCGTCGAACCTCCCGCTAATCACTTGGCCAAACGGGGGATGGTGTTTTGACGCCAATGCGTTCATGCTGCGACTCGTCGATCGCGGCCTCTCGCGGTTCAACCGTGGCGGCACTTTGGCCACCTATGCTGCGCACATCACACCGCTGCTGCGCTATTGCGAAAACAACAATGTAGATCTGGTCGAATTGACCGATGCTCATTTTTCGATGTTCGTGAACTCACTCAAGGCAGCTAGATTCAAGCCCGGCTCCCGTGAGCCGCGACTGGAGCCCTCAACCGTGATTTCGACTGCCAGTACGTGCCTGGCCTTCCTCTCGTTCGTCGGTGAACTGCATCAAGTCCACTTGGTCGGACCCGAAGCAGCAATCCGAGCCGAAATCGTCCCGTCTCGTGGACGGAGGCAAACGGCTGTGAAATGGCATCACCATTCATTCCCGACTCGCTCACCCGAGCGCAGGCGCCTGCCAGTTGGTAGCGAAGTCATCGCAGCACTTCGAAATGCCGCTGCGGAGCATTCTCCGTCCAACTACATACGGCGAAGACGGCAGATCATGCTACGCCTGCTGGAGATCACGGGCGCACGACGCTCAGAAATCGCCGCTCTGACCGTTCAGAGTGTCGAAAGGGCTGCGGCCATGCAGGCTCCTCGTCTGGAACTCGTCACAAAAAAGGGCCGGGGGCGAAGAAAGGACCGCATTCGGGAGGTTCCGATCACCAAGTCGGACGCCCGACTGCTGTTGGAGTTTGCTCGGGTCAATAGATCCGTTGTCATCCGGCGCACGTGCGGTAGGGCGGCCGATCCCGGGGCATTGCTCTTGAGTGAGACGTCCGGCTTCGCCTTGCGGCCGAACACGATCACGCAGGAGGTGTCGATCTTGGTGCGCGCCGCTGGGCTCTATACGCGGGTCTGCGCACATATGTTCAGACACCGTTTCATCACAAACGTCTTCAAAGCTTTGATCGAGGAATACCACGTCGAGAGTCCTGACGCCTTCCGGCAGCTCCTTCTGTCGGCAGAGGAGCTGAAGACACGAGTGTGCGAGTGGTCAGGGCATTCCAGCTTGGCCTCGCTCGCCCGCTACATCCACCTTGCGTTTGAAGAGGTGGGCGGAGTGCGGTTAGCGGTCGATGCGGTAAGAGCGAAGGCTGCGATCAACTCATTCGTTTCCGAGCTGCGAGCACTTAACTTTGCGAACATGACCGCTGTCGACATAGAGAACTTGCAGCGCTCTGCGAAAGACTTAACTGCCGAGCTATCAGCGACCGAAGGCCTTGGGCAAGAAGAGAACGGTTCCCAGAAGGCGTAGCTAGGTGGACATATCCAAAGTTACGCCAACACTGATGTTCGCAAAGCAGCTGCTTCCTTCGTTTGGCCAGACTTGCCAGAGGAACCCGGACTCAAGGCTGAAGCTGTTGATAGCGCTTGGATAGTGACGCTCTGCATCTGGGGACCTTACTCGGAGGCAGGTGTTGCGCTTCAGACTTGACTACGCCCAGCCCTTCTCTCCTGCTCCGCACGCCTGACGATAGTTCGTATGAGCTCCACCACTTCGATCTCCAGAGCGGTAGCGAGTCGAAAAAACACAGCCAAAGAGGGCTGAGTTTCAGCAAGCTCCAACCTCGCCACAAAACTCCTGTGAACGTCAGCACGATGAGCAAGCTCCTCTTGGCTGATGTTGATTTCTGTGCGTCGGGCCTTGATCGCTGTGGCCACAGCGAGAAGTACGGGCAGATCTTGCACTTTGCGCATGCCCGAAACTTTCAACGGGCAAGCGCATCTATGCACCCGCATATATGGTACAAATTGGAGGCTTGGATAACTCGCTACTTCTTTGCTAGGAACCGTATGTTGACCCTCGCCAGTCTTCGTCCGCAAGCGCCCACCGATCTGACCAACCTGTCCAATGTTCTTCAGAAGCGGAGCGCCAGAAGAGCGGCGCTCCCGAATGAGCTCCCTGAACCACTCCTGATTTCTGTTGCACGCGATCTGAGATCGCTGGAAGTCATGGACGAAGAGTCAGACAGCGAACAAACGACGTTGGCAGCACCGATGATGCTTGTGTTTTCCCTCCTCCTCGGAACGTCTGGGCAGAACGAAGCGCAGCTTTCCATTGGAGGTCGAGCCATGTTCGAATCCCTCAGGTCTTATCAGTGGGCCGTCGAAAGGGAGATCGTGACAAGACTGACCGGACTTTCTGGTTGCGACGACACGGAAGTACTTCTGGAGCGCCTAACAGAAATCAACTCTGACAATCGCCCCTCAGATTCGACGGCTAGCTAAGGACTACTTCCGCCACACTTAGTTGTACAACTCGGGGATCAGCAAAACTCATTGTGAACCGCCCCGGGTTTGAACTGACCCCCAGAAGTTGGACGGTCGCGATCCCGCCAATCAGGCGGCGTCTCTCAGTCGGTATCCCACCGGGCTGAGCCCTTTCAGACCGAGCTTGATGCGCTCGTTGTTGTAGTAGTGAATGTAATCATGCACGCCCGCTTCGAGCGCATCAAGGCTGCTGGGCGCGGCAAGATGGAAGTACTCGGCTTTCAAGGTGCCAAAGAAGCTTTCAATCGCGGCGTTGTCAAAGCAGTTGCCTTTGCGGCTCATGCTTTGCGTGACTCCGCAAGACGCAAGCATCGCGCGGTACGGCTGCATCTTGTAGTGCCAGCCTTGATCCGAATGAATGATCAGTTCGCGGGTGCTACCGGCGCGCGAAAGCTCTGTCCGGAGCGTTCCCGAGACCAGTTCGAAGACGGGGCGCTTTGCCATGCGGTGCGCGATGATCTCGCCGTTGTACAGGTCCATGCAGGCCGACAGATAGAGCTTTTTACCGTTCACATTGAACTCGGTGACATCGGTCACCCACTTCTGGTCCGGCGCGGTCGCGCAGAAGTTGCGCTGCAGGACATTGGGCACGTGCGCTTCACTCATGCCCTAGGCGCGTCGGGAGCGCTTCTTTGTCCGGATCAACGCGCGCAGTCCCATCTTTTGCATCAGGCGCTGCACGCATTTGTGGTTGACCGCTTCCGCCGCTGAACTGCACAGAGCTGCCGTGATGCGTCGGTATCCGTAGCGCCCCTTGTGCTCGTCATAGATGACGCGGATCCTTGCCTCCATGGCGCTTTGCCGATCATCCCGCTGTGTCGTGTTGCAGTGGTAGTAGAACGTGCTGCGAGCCAGACCTGCAATCTGGAGCAGGTCTGTCAATTTATGGTGATGCCTCAACCCGGCAATCAGACGCGCTTTGTCGGCGCAGCTGATCTCTTCGACCGGATCAAGGCATGCAATTTTTTTAGGTACGCGACCTCCGCGCGGAGTCGTTCAGGATGGTTCGTGTCAGCCATTGGGGTGGTCTCCTTCGGAAGTAAGCGATCCAAAGGATGCTTGCTGCCGGCAGTGGCTGACAACCACTATGCATTTACTATGGCCCCGAGTTCATCGCCGACGCACTGGCCAAATGGGCGCAGTCCAAGGGCATCGCCCTCAATCACATCCAGCCAGGCAAGCCCACCCAGAACGCCTATATCGAACGCTTCAACAAGACCTACCGCACCGGGGTGCTGGACTGGTACGTGTTTGACTCACTCAAGGAAGTGCGGGACATGACGGCCGACTGGCTGCACCGATACAACCACCACCGGCCACATGAATCCCTCGGTCGCGTTCCACCGGTCGAGTACCGTGTGAAACAATTCCCCAAGCTCTACTTCTGACTGGCTCAGGAACTCGAGAGGACTTCAAAAAGCTCTGTACTACCGCAGCTACGACGAGCTAGCACTTACGGATGACGACCGCGAGAAAATGAAAGCCATCTGCAAAAAACACGGATTTGATCTGGACCACCCGTATTTCGACCCGGCAATCTACGACTAAGACTGGAACAGGCAAGACCTGAGCAATAAGCTAAACCTGATAGAAAACACAATGGACTGAACTTGACTCACGTCCGTGGCCGGTTTCTAGGTGGGAACGTCACAGAGCCGCCGCTTAGATGCATGTGCCAAAATCGAAAAAAAGATTCTGGGAGTTGGCACTTGATAAAACTTGGCTCGCAACTATTGCAACGTTCTGAGGAACACCGATCGGCTGTACGTCAGCTGACCCCCCTGTTTGAAGCGAGTCAACGCGCGAGGCCGGTATTTTTGCTCGGCGCCGGTGCGTCTTACAGATCAGGCGTCCCTCTGGCGGATGATGCGGTCAAGCGCATCGCCAAGGAGGTCTACGCCAAAAGGAACCTGGGCACCAGCAGCACCGCCAGAGTCATGCCTGGTGACATTGCGCGGTTCCTAGGCGAACAGTCCTGGTTCATCAACGAACCCGGCAAGCTTGGCGACAACTTCCCGTTAGCAGTCCGCCACCTTCTCGTTCCACGCGAGTATCGGCGGGAGTTTTTCCGGCGTGAGCTGCGCCCCTTCAACGGCACATCAGAGGGCTATCACGCCCTGGCGAGACTCGCGCAGCGTGGACTTTCTCGCGTCGCTCTGACAACCAACTTCGACGGTTGCATCGTCGAGGCCTTGTCGGCGCTCGCCCCGCATGTTCCCCGACCCATCGAAATTAATCAGACGCCAGACGATCATGTCTCGTTCTCGGTGTACGGACATGAACCGATGGTCGTGTATCTGCATGGCGCAATCGACTCCTACACCGACCTAAACACTAGCGAGGAAACGGAGAGGCTTCCGCCGGGCCTGGTCGAGATGCTCAAGCAGATGCTGACCGCGTCACCGCTTGTCGTGGTTGGCTATCGCGGCGGAGAGCCGTCGATCATGAGCGGGCTCTTCAAAGCGCTCACGCAGTCGACCCTTTCCTTCAAGTGCGGCGTGTATTGGTGCGACCTCGGGAGAGCGCCCTTGCATGAGCGGGTTCAAGCGCTCCACGAAGCGATTGGGGGTAACTTTTTCAACCTCACCATCGACGGGTTTGACGAACTTCTCCTTGACCTCGATGAAGCCCTACGCGATCAGGATGTCTATCGTCCGTCGGTAAGAGCAGAGCAGGTCAATCCAATCGAGACTAGCCGCAGCTTGGTCTTAGGCGACCTAGACCACGATCTGATTCTCGCAAAGCTTGGCGAGTACTGTGACAAGGTGCTGCGCCCGCGGGTCGATCGAACAAGGATGTGGGGACTTCTTGGCGAGCTTGGTCTTGTCGCCACTGACGCCAGCGGCGAACTCAGGCCGACGCCCGAGGCGGTCATCTTGTTTGGGAAGGACGTTCACTCGCTCTTCCCGCAGGCGTGCGTCGAGTTCACGCAAGGCGGGAAGAAGCGCAAACTCATCAAAGGCAATCTAATCCAGCAGTTTACGGAATTGCGCGAGCTGCTGGACTCCGCGGACGTGAATCCTCAGCTGCGAGTGAAGACAAGTTCTTCCTCAAAGAAGCAGCAGGCATACCACTCACGAAGCATCACCGAGATGATCGTGAATATGCTGGTTCATCGCGACTATTCCGCCGCCGAGCAAAGCAGGATCGACGTCGAGGAAGGGAGTCGGATTCGATTCGCGAACCCGGGCGGACTGCCGGCAAGCGTACTAAAGCGGCTGACGCCCGGTGCGGACGGCGAGTTCGCGCCCGTTCGCTCGGTAACCGACATCAGAAACTACTCGATCGCTGACGTGTTCTACGGCGTCGGACCAATGGACAAGCGAGGTTCTGGGCTGTGTGATGCCAAGGAGCTGATGCTGGAGCATGGTGGCACCGCAAGGTACTTGGTTGAGGCCGGCAATACGCACTTTGTCGCCGAATTGATTCAGGCACGACAGCAAGCTCCAGGAAGCTCCGAAACCGCGTTAGCACTGCATCCGTTTGGCGTCTATATGACGAACCATTTGCGGTTCGAGGTGATGCCGGGTGCCATCACGACGATTGACCAGCAGAACGTCCCGAGGATCAACGTACCGAGCGGTGCGGATCTCTTGGGACAGGCGACGCCTGACAACGCGCATGTTCTCATTAGGCAGCGGGATCGTGCGGTGAGTTTCTGCAAGCCGGCGGCTCTGGGCGCGCGCTCAGGGACATACAAGTTGGCCGATGTAGATCACTTCGCAAGCCAACCGGGTGGCCACACTACGGTTTCCCACCTACTGCGGGAGCACTTCGTTCGCTACCTGCGTACCTTCCAGGGCGACGGTCTCTACGTTGAGGGGGGTGGCCACCGCGCCTACTTCGTGAAGCTCAGTGATGACCCGGTGAAGATCAAGTACGACGCACCTAAGCGCTCGGGGGTGGAGCGGGAAATGGTGAAGCGCCGAGAGAGCAAGAAGGATGTCTTCCACGAGAACGAAGGGTTTGCCTTCGACGTGATCAGGTTCCAGGGCGACTGGGCCGTGCAGATCAAGCCCTTCTACATGTTCACGGAGGCGGATGGCAGGACGCCGTTGCCGCCCTATCGCAGGACGAAGCTCTCCACCAGTCGGATGCGCTTCGATCGGAATCAGGCGGTTGTGAGCGATCTTGGGTTCTGGTCGCGGTATCTTGCGCGCGGGGCAGCTACCGTTCAACTATGTCCAACGGGCGACTACGACCTTCTCATGGCCGGCGCCTTCCACGAGATCGAGATCTTCGACCCAAACGAGGAGGCAGGCCAATGACAATTAGGCTGCAAGTTCTTGGTGAACCGCTTCTGGAGTTCGGACGCAACGAGTATGGAGTCGATCCTCGGTTGGCGATGCGAAAAAGCGGCGCGTTAATGGCTTTACCGGATCGAATTGAGACTCACCAGCTTGGCCTGGTATGCCCTGTGGATGAGGTTCAGGCGATCAAGACCTGGTTCTCTGTGATGCGCGGTCTGGTCATGGGCGACGAGGCGAATGCCAGTCGATTCGGAGCCTTTCCTGGCACCGAAAGGGCGTTTGGCTGTGTCTACGAGATCCCAGAACAGTTCATTAAGACGATCGATCAGAGGGAGTTCGCACTTCAGCAGAGCAAGAACCCAGCAGAGAAGTTCGAGGGTTTGCTCGATCTGTATGCAGGGAAGATTGAATCCATGTTCAACGACGTTCGTCCGAAGGTCGTCGTCGTCGCCTTCCGAGAGTCAGAGGCAGACCTGAGAGTTACCAACTCGAAGCTGAGTCCTGAGGAGCGGCAGGCGCTTGAGTACTTGCAGCGTGAGGACGACAAACAGACCGAACTATTCGCACCCGACCCGGAAGAGCTCAAACGGATCGCTGAGTTGAAACCGCAGGCTGAAGAGCTTTTGTTTCGGAATTTCTATCGAGCGCTGAAAGCCCGCATGATGCAGCGACCGAACTCGGTGCCTCTGCAGGTAATCCGAGAGCACACCTACCGAGAAGACAAGGCCAGCCAGAGTGGTGCGACACGGGCATGGAACCTAGGAACGTCGCTCTTCTACAAAGCTGGGTCTATCCCCTGGCGTCCGAAGGATCTCCCATCCAACTACTGCTTCGTAGGCGTTTCGTTCCACCACCTCAAGCGTAAGGCAGGTGACGTCATGTATGCGAGCGTCGCGCAGGCGTTCTCCAGCACGGTTCAACCGTTCGTTTTGCGTGGCGCGACGATTCCCAAAGATCAGGTGGAGTACAAGCAGCCGTACTTGAAGGAGGCTCAAGCCGCTGATCTGATTGAGCGAGTGATCGAGGCCTACGTCAAGAACGCTGGAACGGTGCCTGACCGCGTGGTGATCCACAAGACCTCACGCTACCATGCGGAAGAAGCCAAAGGTTTCAATTCCGGCCTAAGCAAGGTAGCTGCCATCGATCTAGTTTGGCTCGGACAGACTGGGTTCCGTCTCGTAAAGAAGGGAACACAGGAGGTGTGGCGTGGCACTTGGGTGGACGTTGACGGCCGGGAGAACTACCTGTTTACCACTGGCTATGTGCCTTGGTGGAAAGAGTATCCTGGCCCGCATATTCCAGCGCCGCTTCTGTTTGGCAGCCATGGTAAGACCGACCTAAAGGCGCGCGCTGAAGAGATCCTGACGCTGACCAAGATGAATTGGAACAGTTCAGACGGGTTGGCTCGCTACCCCGTGACAATCTCGTTCGCGCGCCGTGTAGGTATGGTTATGACAGAGTTAGGTGACGACCCGTCCCCAAATCCGTCGTACCGGTTTTACATGTAGCAATGGAAGTCTTCAAATAGACCGCGCAACTGGCTCCAAAAGCGTGGACTGTTGCGCAAGCTCGAATATCCGGCCTCACGCTTGGTGAGAGTCTTAGCGACCTATCTTGATCGTAAAGCGGTCGCCTGAGGTCTTGCTTCGCGTATGACCGATTGGGACAGCCGTGAAAGTTTGTACATCAATACTGAATGTCTCGAACCAGCCTTGACCTGCCGCTAAGGAGTCGGAGGACTGCAGAGCAGCGAGGCTGTGTGAAAACCCTCTCACCGGCTGGAGCGGAACTCGGTAGAGTTCGAAGACATATTGAACCCGGAGGTCAATATGTCCAGATACATCGAGGGTCAAGACAGGCAGCAGGTCACGCTGTTGCCGGAGTGCCTGGATGACTTCATTGCGGAAGACAACACCGTTCGGATTGTGGACGTCTTCATCAATGAGTTGGACTTGGTCGGATTGGGCTTCGAGGGCGCAAACCCAGCGGCAACGGGCCGGCCCTCGTACCACCCCTCCGTGCTGTTGAAGCTCTACCTTTACGGGTACCTCAACCGCATCCAATCCAGCCGCAGGCTGGAGCGCGAATGCCAGCGCAACGTGGAACTGATGTGGCTTACCGGCCGGCTCGCCCCTGACTTCAAGACCATCGCGGACTTCCGCCGAGACAACGGCAAAGGCATTCGCAATGTCTGCCGTCGCTTCGTGATGCTGTGCCGCGAGTTGAAGCTGTTCACAGAGGCCGTGGTGGCCATCGACGGCAGCAAGTTCAAGGCCGTCAACAACCGGGAGCGTAACTACACGCCGGGCAAGATTGAGCGACGCGAGCGGGAACTGGAGGAAAGCATTCAGCGCTACCTCGATGCACTGGAGACGGCTGATCGGACCCAGCCTGTGGAGATGCAGGCCAAGGCCGATCGCCTCCAAGCAAAGATCCAGAAGATGCGACAGCGCTTGCAAGGCCTGCAGTCGATCAAGGCGCAACTGGAGACTCTGCCGGATCGTCAGCTCTCCCAGACGGACCCTGATGCACGCGCCATGACCACCCACAGCGCCAAGGGCACGGCCATGGTGGGCTACAACGTGCAAGCTGCGGTCGATACCAAGAACCACTTGATCGTTGCCCATGAAATCACGAACAACGGCAATGACCGTGCACAACTCAGTCCAATGGCCCTGGCTGCGCGTGATGCGATGGGTGCAGGACGGTTGACGGCTATCGCTGACCGTGGCTACTACAGTGGTCTGGGACTCAAGGCTTGCGAGGATGCTGGGGTTGCTGCACTTGTTCCTAAACCCATGACATCCAATGCCAGGGCTGAAGGTCGATTCGACAAGACCGACTTCATCTACATCGCTCGCGACGACGAATACCAATGCCCAGCGGGTCAACGAGCAATCCACCGCTTTAGCCGAGAAGAAGCTGGGCTGCAGATCAGCATTTACTGGTCCAGTGCCTGCCCTGGCTGCTCGATGAAAGCGCAATGCACAACAGGCGAGTACCGACGCATCCGGCGATGGGAGCATGAGGAAGTAATGGACAGGGTCCAGCAACGGCTGGACCAGATGACCAACGCCATGACGGTGCGCAAGAGCACCATCGAACATGTCTTCGGCACCCTCAAGCACTGGATGGGCTGGACACACTTCCTGACCAGAGGCTTCGAGAACGTGGCCACCGAAATGAGCCTGACCGTGTTGGCGTACAACTTCAAACGTGTCCTCAGCATCTTGGGCTTCGAGCGGACTAGGAAAGCGATGCAGCTGTTGGGCGCATAGGCCCCATTTGGGGGCGTTACAGACCCGATCTGCCGTCCCAAGAGGATTCCAGGATCGCTCTGACGGGGCGCAGACACGTTCAAACCGACAGAACCCTCATCATTGCTGGATACGTCTGTGTCGGACGCTGTCCACATGAGTTATCACACGGCCTCCAGCGATAGCGGCCATTCAATTCAGCTCGACGACCTCACGGAATCCGGCGCACAGCGGTCATTGCCCATCGCTTTTCAAATGAAAAAGGCATCGCAAGCGATGCCTTCGGACTGCACGGAGCGAATGCAACGAACTTTGTCAGAGCGCAGCGACCAGTTCCGGCACGGCTGCGAACAGATCGGCTTCCACGCCGTAGTCGGCCACGGAGAAGATCGGGGCCTCGGGATCCTTGTTGATCGCCACGATCACCTTGGAGTCCTTCATGCCCGCCAGGTGCTGGATGGCACCGGAGATGCCGGCAGCGATGTACAGCTGCGGCGCGACGATCTTGCCGGTCTGGCCGACCTGCAGGTCGTTGGGCGCGTAGCCGGCATCCACCGCAGCGCGGCTGGCACCGATGGCCGCACCCAGCTTGTCGGCCAGCGGGGTCATCACTTCGTTGAACTTCTCGCTGCTGCCCAGCGCGCGGCCACCGGAGACGATGATCTTGGCCGCCGTCAGTTCGGGCCGGTCGCTCTTGGCGATCTCGCTGCCCACGTAGGCGCTCTTGCCGTTGCCGCTGGCCGCAGCCACGGTTTCCACGGCGGCCGATCCGCCCTGCCCTGCGGCGTCAAAGCCGGTGGTGCGCACGGTGATCACCTTGGTGGCGTCCTGGCTCTGCACGGTGGCAATGGCGTTACCGGCGTAGATGGGGCGCTCGAAGGTGTCGGCGCTGATGACCTTGGTGATGTCGCTGATCTGGGCGACATCGAGCTTGGCGGCCACGCGCGGGGCCACGTTCTTGCCGCTGGCGGTGGCAGGGAAGAGGATGTGGCTGTAGCCAGAAGCGATGGCCAGCACCTGGGCGGCCACGTTTTCGGCCAGACCGTGGGCAAAGCCCTCGGCGTCGGCGTGGATCACTTTGGCCACGCCAGCGATCTGGGCTGCGGCAGCCGCGGCAGCGCCGGCGTTGTGGCCGGCCACCAGCACGTGCACTTCACCGCCGCAGGCAGCGGCGGCAGTGACGGTGTTGAGCGTGGCGCCCTTGATGGAAGCGTTGTCGTGTTCGGCAATGACGAGTGCGGTCATGACGTGAATTCCTTGATCAGTGTTGGGGGCGCGGCGGTCAGATCACCTTGGCTTCGTTCTTGAGCTTGTCGACCAGGGCGGCGACATCGGGCACCTTCACACCCGCGCCGCGCTTGGCCGGCTCGGCCACCTTCAGGGTCTTCAGGCGCGGGCTCACGTCCACGCCCAGGTCCTCGGGCTTGACGGTCTCCAGCGGCTTCTTCTTGGCCTTCATGATGTTGGGCAGCGTCACGTAGCGCGGCTCGTTCAGGCGCAGGTCGGTGGTCACCACGGCGGGCAGCGTCACTTCCAGCGTCTCCAGGCCGCCGTCGACTTCGCGGGTCACCTTGGCCTTGTCACCGGCGACTTCCACCTTGGAAGCGAAGGTGGCCTGCGGCAGGTCGGCCAGGGCGGCGAGCATCTGGCCGGTCTGGTTGGCGTCGTCGTCGATGGCCTGCTTGCCCAGGATCACCAGGCCCGGCTGCTCCTTGTCCACCAGGGCCTTGAGCAGCTTGGCCACGGCCAGGGGCTGCAGTTCGACATCGGTCTCGACCAGGATGGCGCGATCGGCACCAATGGCCATGGCCGTCCGCAGCGTTTCCTGGCACTGGGCCACACCGCAGGAGACAGCGATCACCTCGGTGGCGGCACCCTTCTCCTTCAGGCGCACCGCCTCTTCGACCGCAATCTCGTCGAACGGGTTCATGCTCATCTTGACGTTGGCAATGTCCACGCCCGTGCCGTCATTCTTGACTCGCACCTTGACGTTGTAGTCCACCACGCGCTTGACGGGGACGATGACTTTCATTTCATTACTCCTGTTAAATCTGCTGGTGGATACTGGATGTCAAACCCCATCGCACAGCCAAGTCTTGACGAATCAGCCTACGCCGACTCGACCAGTTCATCGTTGTTGGCATGTATTGCGGCCACTGCACCGCGAATGCCAGTTGCCCTCGCATGCGCGCGTCATGCAAGCGGGCACTCGCTTGTGAGCCTCAAGAGATAGTGGGACAGGCAGCCTGCGGACGTATGCCATCAGCCAGGAAGCGGATGAATACCTCTGCCACCTGATCGCCAGTGAGTGTGCCGTCAGCGTGGTACCACTGCGAAATAGAACTGATCGCCCCCATGAACCAAAAAACCGCGAGCCTTGCGTCACAAGGCGCAATGGAACCGTCCCGAATGCCCTCTTCTATGATGTTGCGAAGCTGGAGGTCAAACTTTCTCCGGCGTGCGGTGATCTTTTTACGATCCGCTGGCGTCATGGCGGAAAAGTCGTGCAGGATCGCGGGAGCTCCCATCTGATCTGTCAGGTGCGAAATGTAATTCCGCATGAACGCGGTGATCCGTCCGTACCCAGTGGACTCTGATGCGATCGCGTCTTTCAAGACCTGATCGCCAATTTTCATCGCCAGCTCATGGCACTCATAAATGAGTTCCTGCTTGCTCTTGAAATAGTAGTAGAGGGCAGGCTTGGTAACGTTGAGTGCGTTGGCAATTTCGTCGAGCGAGACGTTTTGTGACCCATGGCGCCCAAAGGCTTTAGACGCTTCAGCAATCACTGCCTGCCGCTTGAGTTCGTACTGCTCATCCGCACCACTGACAGCGTTGTTCCACCTCGCCCCTTTGGTGGCGCGCTTGGTCGCTGAACGCACCCGTGGCTTGGGTTCCGCTTCGATGGATTGGCTCATAAGGTTAGAGATCGCGCTTTGCTAAGGGGAGACAGTGGTTAGTCAAACATGATATCCAATGACCTCGGGCAGCCGCCTTCGGCGGCTTGCCCAGACACTCACTCAGCCAAAATCTGGCGCGCAATAATCAGCTTCTGAATGTGGCTGGTACCTTCGTAAATTTTGGTCACACGAACATCTCGGTAATAGCGCTCCACCGGAAAGTCCGAAACGTAGCCGTAGCCACCATGGACTTGAATCGCTGCAGAGCAGACCTTCTCTGCCATCTCACTGGCATACAGCTTGGCGATCGAAGCCTCTTTGTCTGAAGGAAGCCCCGCATCTCGCCGGCGAGCGGCATAGATCATGTACTGTCGAGCCACCTCAACCTGCATCGCCATGTCGGCCAGATCAAAGCTGACTGCCTGGAGTGCTGAGATCGGCTTGCCGTAGGCTTCCCGATCTTTGGCGTAACGAATGGCAGCCTCGAGCGCAGCGCGCGCGACACCGATCGCCAGGGCGGCAATCGCGATGCGCCCGTCTGACAATAGCGACAGGGCCTTTGCATATCCTCGCCCTTCTTCTCCCACCAGATTGCCGACTGGAACGCGCAGGTTGTCCAGCTGAATCTGGGCAGTATGCGCGGTGTGCTGTCCGAGCTTGTTCTCGATACGAAGCACCTGATAGCCCGGATCTTTGGGATCAACAATGAACAGGCTGAATCTATTCCGAGACCCAGGCTCCCCCGTGGCCGCCACGACAAAGGCGAAACCCGCTTCGCTGCCATTCGAGATCCATTGCTTGCTCCCATTGATCACGTAGTGTTGGCCATCGCGCTTGGCGGAGGTTCGGATGGAGGCAGTGTCAGAACCAGCATGAGGTTCCGACAGAAGAAATGCACCGATGTTCTTAGCCGAGGCCAGCCCGGGCAGGTGCTGAGCCTTCTGCTCCTCTGTGCCGAAATTGCACAAGACATGCGCTGACGAGTTGTGCACGTGCATCATGGTGGCAAAGCCACCATCGGCGACAGCGAACTCCTCGATGGCCAAGCAATACTCCACGAAAGAAAGTCCCGCACCTCCATGTGTTTGAGGGGCCAGCATGCCCATGAACCCCAATTCGGCCACGGACTGAATTTCGGCATGAGGCCACTCGCCGCTTTGGTCACGTTGCGCCGCTGTGACGGCCACGACCTCCTCCGCTACGCGGCGGGCCGACTCCCGAATCATGACCTCTTGTTCGCTGAGGAAAGCGTTGGAAACACTGCTCATCTGATGTCCTTGGGGTTAACTTTTCTGTGTCAAAAAATGCAGCTCAACCGAGCCAGCGCTTGCGACGCCGGTAGTGCTTCATGTCCCGGAAGCTCTTGCGCTCTCCCTCCACTGTCAAGCCGAGGTAGAACTCGCGAACGTCCTCATTGCTCTTGAGTTGGCTAGAAGGCCCCTCCAGCACAATGCGGCCGCTCTCCATCACATAGCCGTAATCTGCGAGTTCAAGCGCGACGCGGGTGTTCTGCTCGACGATCAGCAAAGTCAGCCCGCTGGCTTTCAAGTCGGAAAGAAGTCCGTAAACCTCCTCCACCATAAGGGGAGCCAATCCGAGCGATGGCTCATCGATCATCACCAGCTTGGGTTGGGACATCAATGCGCGACCAATCACCAGCAGTTGCTGCTCTCCTCCCGACAAATAACCTGCGGTTCGGTCGCGCAGGGCGGCCAAGCGCCTGATGCGGGAATAGACCTCGTCTAGCCTATCCTTGGCCTCTCGCCCGTTACCCATGTGCCCACCGACCACCAAGTTCTGCTCGACCGTCATGTGGCGCAGGACCTTGCGCCCCTCCATCACGTGCACAAGGCCCTGCCTCACCACATCTACCGGGTTCCTCCCTGTGATGTTGGTACCGTCGAACGTGATCGAGCCTGCGGTGACTCGACCATCTTCGGTGCGAATGAGGTTTGAAATGGCTTTGAGCGTCGTGCTCTTACCCGCTCCGTTGGCACCGAGCAGGGTAACGCACTTGCCCTTTGGTACATGCGCTGTAATGCCCTTCACAGCCAGAATCACTTCGCTGTAAAGAACCTCAACGTTATTTAGCTCAAGCACAGGCAACTCCAATGTTTGTCAATCCAGGCCCACAGCCGCAGGCCTGGATATGCGGTCAATTACCACTTGTTCACGTTCGGAACGGGAGCGTTTTGTTCGACCAGCTTGTATTTCCCTTTTTCAATCGTTCCGATGTTCACCGCCAACCCAGAAGTTGGGAACGGAGCCTCGTTGCTGAACTTGATGTTGGGCAGTACACCAAATGTCCGCTCGCTTGGGATAGGATTAGTTTGCAACGCAGTGCGGATATCCGCGCCCGTCACTCCGGCAGGGCCCTTGACCTTCACCACCTGCTCCACCGCACGTACAGTGAGCAGGGACATGGCCAGTCCCATCATGCAAGGCGAGGTGAAGTTGGCCTGCGTCTTGTACTGGTTGCGAAGTTTCTCGAAAAAGGCTCGCGCAGTGGTCGGGTCTTCCGTCGCAATGGCCATGCCATAGACTTCAAAACTGCCCTCCATCTGGTTGAGGTCGCCCAAGGCCTTGCCCGACGAGAGCAATCCGTTGTGCGCGCTGACCACAATAGGGATGTTGCCCTTTCCAAGGCTTTGCAAGGCACGACGAGTTGCCACCACCGATGCTGTGTTGTTGAAGACCTGAATCACCGTCGCCCCTTTGCGAAGCAGTCGATTCACTTGCTGCGTAAGGTCCGTCGGCTGTGCCTCGGTGTAGATCGTCTCCACCACCTCCAGGATCTGGGGGTTGTCCTTGGCAAATCGCTCCACACCCTTGTGAATGTCCACGTAAGCGGGAGAAACTTCCGAAGAGATCACCCCGACCTTCAGCGGACCACCCCCCATCTTCTTCTGATACCAAGCGTAAAAGCCGGCCGCTTCATGCGGGTAAGTCGCCCGTGCATTGAATACCCAGCTGCCATCCTTCCAAGCGAAGCCATAGCCAGCCGTGCCGAGCAGCAGGGGCACCTTGTCGTTGGGCAATCGCTGCTGCAGCGCATTGCTGTCTGGCCCGCCGAGGCCCCAGACGGCAATCGGGTTGAGCTCCGCCTTGATGCCTGGCCAGAGGGAAGCGACTTGGGCCACGTCGTAGCGTGCGTCATGCTCTTTGACTTTTAGGGTAACGCCAAGGGATTTGCCCACCTCATCATTCCACCAGTCGAGTACCCCGCGACGGCAGCCCGTGATGTCCTTCATTACGTCAGCGAATGGCCCAGTGAAATCAGCGATTCCAGCAATGTTGTATGTCGTCTGAGCGTAAGCGGTGCTTCCTCCACCCAGTATGGCCAATAAAGCCGCCGAGCCCAAAACATGGCGGACTCTTACCGAAACACTTATCTTTTGCTTAACCATTTGCTTGTCTCCTTGGTGATTACGCTGTTTAACCAAAGTCAACCACCCACCAGCGTGAAAAGGGGGTCGGGATACTGTTCA
Organism: Hydrogenophaga sp. OTU3427; assembly: GCF_038440225.1. NCBI lineage: Bacteria > Pseudomonadati > Pseudomonadota > Betaproteobacteria > Burkholderiales > Comamonadaceae > Hydrogenophaga > Hydrogenophaga sp. OTU3427. Next base: position 45,538 of record NZ_JASATI010000010.1, read on the forward strand.
TACTCAGTAAGGGTAGGGCCACATTCGGTACGACCGCTTGGCAATATTCCAACGATGCATCAGGCCACGAGGCTCGAAAATCAGGAAGCCCGCGATAATGCCGCCGAGAAAGATATTCATGGCCGCGAACACCAGGTCTCCGCCTAGAAATGGAATGCGCTCGATCAGTGCAGGCCCCATGCTGGTGATAGATTCCTGAGCCATGCGAATGACGAAAACACCAATCAATGCACCAGTAATCGAGCCCATGCCGCCCACGATGATCATGGCAATAAACCAGATTGAATGAATCAGCGTGAACTGGTCAATCGCGACAAAGCGAACGTAGTATGCCCACAACCCTCCGCCAATACCTGCATAGAAGGCGCCCACCAAAAATGCCAGGGCTTTTGTCCTCACCACGTTGATGCCCATCATCCCTGAAGCCACATCATCGTCACGAACAGCGGCGAAAATGCGCCCATGTCGGCTCCGTGCAATACCGTATGCTCCCGCGATCATGACCATAGCGACCACGAGACACAGGTAATACACACCGATATCCGACTCAAACTTAAACCCAAACAGCTCAGCAGGCTCCAAGGTAATGCCATTTGAACCCCCCAGCCATTTTTGCGGAAGATTGAGCACAAAAAAGTGGAACAGGATTTGTGCAGCAATCGTGGTGAGTGCGAGGTAGAACCCTTTTATCCGGACAGCAGCAAGACCGAAAATGAGCCCAAAAAGTGCGGCGAACACCCCACCCGCGGGCAGGGCCAGCCAGAATGGAAGGTGCAATTTGCTGGCAAGCACAGCCGTCGAATACGCACCGACCCCCATGAAGGCGGCCTGGCCTATATTGACCTGCCCAGCCAAACCAGTATTGATTTGCAGACCAAGAACCACCACTGCCGTGATCAGCATCGATGTCATCACTGCCACCGATCGAACCTCGGCGACCATCGGCAGGGCAAACAGAGCCACAACAAATAACAACAGCGCAATTGCTTGATTTCGCGTACGGATAAGCGATTGATCCTGACGATAGGAGGTTGCAAAAATACCAGCGGGATCCATGATCAAACCCTTTCAATGGTTTTCCAACCGAACATACCGGTTGGACGAATCAAGAGCATCAGCAACATGATGATGAATGGAAATACAGAGCCAATTGCACCGCCAACCAGAGGATCAAGATAGGCCGATGCCAAACCTTGAATCACGCCCACCAGCACACCGGCGAGCAACAAACCTGCGAGAGATTCCAAGCCAGCGAGCAATGCCACAGGAAGCGCTGCCAATCCGATGTCGGAGCTCAGCATGTTGATGGAGCGGCCACTCAGGTGAACCATCGCACCCAGAGTGGAAAGCACAGAGCCGAGGATCCAGGCAAAGGCAATGGATCGCTGCACGGAGATACCCATTGACATCGCCACCTGATGGTCTTCGGCCACGGCGGTCATCGTCAAACCCGTACGCGTTTTGTTGAAAAACCACGAAAGTCCAAAGCCAATGGCAATCGTGAGCAACCCGCCATAGAACATCGAGCGAGAGATCAGGATGTCGCCAAAGATCAGCGGATCAATTGGAAAAACCATCGGAAAGGCGCGGACCTGTGGACCAAACAGGACCAAGACCACGCCACGAATTAGGATCAGAAGCCCGATGGTCACCATCACCATGGAAAAAACGGATTCACCGACAAGTCGCGCAAAGAAAATCCGCTCGATCATCAAGCCGAAGATGGCTGCGCTCACGAATGCCACTGGCAGGCCGATCCACAACGGCATTCCCATTTGAATCACTGTCCACCAGACCATGTACCCGCCGAAGACGACCAGTTCCCCCTGCGCGAAGTTGAACACCTTTGATGCCCGATAGATCACCACAAAACCCATGGCAATCAGTGCATACAAGAGGCCCGTCAACGCGCCATTGATGAGGTAATTCAGGAAATCAATCATCACCTTCTCCCATTTGAAATGCCGGCCTTGGTCGTCTGGTCGGCAGCCGTTACGTCGCGAATGAATACCTGCGCGGTGAACTGGCTGCGACGTCCATCCTGATAGGTCACCGGTATGTCCACAGTCACTTCAGACGCCCCGTTGTAAAGACCTTGAATCAGCGCCGAATACCTATCTTCCAGAAACTCTCGACGCAGCTTTCTCGATCGGGTCAACTCGCCCTCATCCGGGTCAAGCTCCTTTGGAAAGTTGGCGAAACGTCGGACTCGCGCGTGGGCCGGCAGGAACTGGTTTACCCGGGAGATTTCCCGGCTAAGGAGGTCGGCTACCTCTGGGCGCTGCGAGAGATCCGTGAAGGTCGAGAAGCCAATGCGCTTGTCTTCTGCCCAGCGAGACAGCACACCCATGTCGATGTTGATGAGTGCTGCAACAAAGTCGCGCCTTTCATCTCCGACAGTCATGATGTCTTTGATGAACGGGCTGAAGCGAAGGCGGGTTTCAACAAACTGCGGCGGGAACGTCTGGCCATCGGCAAGACGCTTCAGATCGGACACACGCTCCAAAAACACAAGTTCGCCTCGATCCGTCTTGGTAACCGCATCTCCGGTTTGGTACCACCCGTCTTTGACCTTGGCTTCGACAGAGCCTTCGCGTCGGTAGTAGCCCAGAAACGAGCTCCCTCCCCTGACGCACAACTCCCCATCTGCTGTCAGCATCCACTCCAGTGGAGTTCCTGCCTCGGGGTGCGTCTGCATCCAGTGACCAACGGTTTCCAGGTCAAAACGGTCTCCCTGGTGGCTCGTCAACAGCCCGACCTCGGTCGAGCCATAGATGTTTCTCAAGGGAACGCCCATCGCATGGAACATGCGGAACACATCTGGTGCCATGGTGGCTCCTCCGCAGATGGCCACCTGCAATCGTGTCAGGCCAAGTTGGTCTCTCAACGGCCTAAGGACCAGCGCATTGGCGAGGGGCAGCAAGGCCCGACTCCACCACGACACGTGCTTGCCGTCCATACGCGCGACGTGCACAGCATGTCCAACCTTCAAACCCCACTCGTAAATGGCTCGCCGCACAGCGCCCGCGTCGAGCATGTGTGCCTGCACGGAAGACGCCATGCTTTCCCATTGGCGCGGGGCAAACGTCATGGCCTCGACCGCCAGCTCTCGAATGTTTTCAAGAACCTGCTCAGGGCCCTCAGGAAAGTTGACCACCATGGGCAGGCCGATTCCCAAGGCCAGACCCATGAATTGCTCCGTGGCCCATGCTGGGGCGATGTAGCTCAGGTACTGGGTGCCTGGCCTGGCCTTCGTGGCATTGATCAGGCGTTGGGCGTTGTCAACCAAGCTACGATGCGAAAGGATCACCCCCTTGGGTTTGCCCGTGGTGCCTGATGTGTACGAAAGCACCGCGATGTCGTCAGGACGGCCCTGATCAACGAGACGGTCGTACATCAGCTCATCCTTTTCGCCAAGGGACCGCCCCTCGCTCTGCAACTGATGAAACTTGCGCAAGATGGGGTCTCGGTACGACCACATGCCCGTGTCGTCCCAGTACACGATGTGCCGCAGGTTGGGAGTGGCCGTCTTCACCGCCAACCCTTTGTCCACCTGTTCCTGATCCTGAGCAAAGAGGCAGACGGCCTCACTGTCATCCAGCAGGTACTGCACTTCGTCTGCCGTGAGGTCCGGATACAGTGAGATCACCTTGCACCCGACTGCTTGTGCCGCGTATTCGGCCCAGTAATGCTGAGGCTCGTTCTCACCAATGATTGCGACCGTCTCTCCGCGTTGAATACCCAGTTGGTGAAGACCCAAGGCCAAGTCCATGACATTGCGCTGGACCTGTGAGAAGTCGTACTCGCGCCAGATACCACGCGTCTTGTGCCGCTGCGAAAGTCGCTGCGGTGAGCGTCTGGCGTGGTCACGTAGCAGTTGCGGCAGTGTTGCCATGCGAATGTTCATGCCACCCCCTCACCCAGATATGCTTTCAATACGGCAGGATCGGCCTGGATCTCCTTGGGTGTTCCCTCGGCAATCTTTCGGCCAAAGTCCAGCACAGCCACGCGATCCGCAAGGTCCATGACAACCCCCATATCGTGCTCGACCAGCACGATCGGGATGCGTTTGGCTTCTCTCACATCCAGAATGAACCTAGCCAGATCTTCCTTCTCCTCGGTATTCATTCCGGCCATTGGCTCGTCCATGAGAAGGATCTTGGGATCTTGAGCGAGAGCGCGCCCGAGGTCGACGCGCTTGCGAAGTCCATAACCCAGGCTGCCCACTGGGGAGTGCCGGATCGACTCGATTTCCAGGAACTCGATGATTTCCTCCACCGCTTCCCTGTGAGCCACCTCTTCGCGTACAGCGGGTCCGAAATGGCAAAAGGACTGGATCAGGTTGGTGCGCATATGCAAGTGGCGCCCCACCATCAGGTTCTCAATGACCGTCATGCCCGAGAAGATGTGGGTACCTTGAAACGTGCGGGCCAATCCGCGGGCGGCCACTTCGTGTGTGGCCATGCCTCTGATCGAGTGCTCGCCAAGACGGATTTCGCCTGCCTTGGGACGATAGAAGCCACTTAGGCAATTCATCAGCGACGACTTCCCTGCTCCGTTAGGACCGATCACGGCCAACAACTCGTCGTCGCGTACATCAATGGAGACATCGTTCAGGGCCACGATTCCCCCAAACTTCAAAAGCAGATGGCTTGCGGAAAGCACGATCTGAGCGTGCTTACCCTTTGGCAGATCACTCATTCTTTCCTCCGCGATCCATCAGTCGTCTTACTTGCATGGAAACCTCTTTTCATTCAGTCCCAGAATAGGTTCAGCTCTTTCTTGTGAGATGCTGACCGTCAGCGGGTCCCCGCGTCCAGGCTGATGGTGGTGGCGTTGAAGTAGGCGTTTTCGACGATGTGTTGAACCAGTGAGGCAAACTCCTGTGGTCGCCCCATCCGGTGGGGGAAGAGGATCGAGTTATCGATCAGCCCCTGAGAGACCTTGGGCGGCATGCCGGCGGACATGCCCGTCTCGAACAGGCCGGGCGCAATAGCGACGACACGAATCCCGTGCTGTGCCAGGTCACGGGATACTGGGAGAGTCATTCCCATCACCCCAGCCTTCGTTGCGCTGTAGGCTGCCTGACCCATCTGTCCCTGCCAAGCGGCTCCAGAAGAGGTGTTCACGATCACACCTCGCTCGCCGTCCTCGCTGGCGGTGTTTCGCGACATCGCAAGGCTCGCGTGGCGGATGACGTTAAACGTGCCCGTGAGGTTGACGGCAATAACCTGGTTCCAGAGCGAAAGGGGAAACAGTTCGCCTTTGCTCAAGGTTTTGCACGGCCCAAGAATGCCAGCACAGTTCACGGCCACCTGCAAAGAGCCAAAGGCCTGCACCGCAAAGTCGACGGCAGCTTTCACCTCAGCATCGTTGGACACGTCGACCCGTTGAATGCGAACGCTTGACCCTAGGGGCAGTACGTTGTTGACCAAGCGTTCTTCATCAACGTCCACTGCCATCACCTTCGCGCCCGCCGCTACCAGCGCCTGGCAGGTGGCCAGGCCCAGGCCCGATCCTGCTCCAGTGACGAGTGCCACTACGTTTTGAATGTTCATGTTGTCTCCTTGTTCGTACTTATTTCTGTGATTCAGCGGCCAAGAATCGTTATGCAGGCCACGGCTTCTTCAATCCCTTCCAGTCCCCCGCCGTTCTCGGCGAGCGCAAGCCGGGCACTTTCCACCTGGCGCTTCCCTGCCTCCCCTCGCAGTTGAGTGACCAGCTCGTGGATCTGTGCAAGCCCGGTCGCACCTACAGGGTGGCCCTTGGACTCCAGACCACCAGATGGGTTGATAGGAATCCGCCCTCCGATGCTTGTCTCACCGCGCTCCGCGATGACACCGCCCATGCCGAACTCGCAGAAGCCAAGGTTCTCGGACTGGATGATTTCGCCCATGGCGGTAGCGTCATGGACTTCGGCCACCGATATGTCTGCGGCTCCCACACCGGCCAATTCGTAGGCCTTGGTGGCCGCCAACGCTGTGCAGTGGGAGCGGTAGTCGGACTCATCGCGATCCGATCCGCTTTGCACCACCGAAGCGAGTACACGGATCGCTCGGCGTGCGTCCAAGTTGAGGCGTTTAAGGGCCTTGCCGGTGCACAAGATTGCGGCCGCGGCACCATCTGAGATTGGTGAACACATTGGCAAAGTCAGCGGATAGGTGATGGGTGGCGCCGCCAGGATCTCGTCGATGGTGTATGCCACTCGGTACTGGGAGAGCGGGTTATGAACCGAATGGTTGTGGTTCTTGGCCGCCACAGCCGCGAGCTGCCGCTGGGTCGTGCCGAATGTCCGCATATGCGAACGCGCGAAGGCGGCATATACGTCCATGAAGACGCTGTAGGGCTTGGGCGAGGTCGATCCTTCGGGTACGGTCACCTCCCTGCCCAGCTTCATCAGGGAATCTCGAATCTCTTGTGCACGGGAGATATCCCAAGCACTGTCAAACACGGAGAACATCCGCGCCTTGTCGGTAGAGAACATCTTCTCGGTTCCCACCGCGAGAGCGACGTCGCCCGCTCCGGACTTCAAGTGACTGCACGCCAGCGCAAACGCAGATGAGCCACTCGCGCAGGCGTTCTCGATGTTCACCACTGGAATCCGGCCAATACCCATGGCGCGCAAGGCAATCTGCCCGCGAATCATGTGCTGCCCTTCCATGTGTCCTTGAGAAGTGTTGCCAAAGAAGGCCGCTTCCAACTGCTCCTTCTGCATGGAGGCATCAGCAAGGGCTGCCTCCACCGCCTGCCTGGTAAGGGCTTTCATGTCAAGGTCGAGGTGTCGGCCAAACGGCGTCATGCCAACCCCAATCACGTAGATGTCATTCATGCTCAGATTCCTTATGGCTATTGAATGCTGGCGGAATAGCTCATACTTACCCGCCGTGCAATAGTTTTACTTTAGGGTAAAAGTCAAAAAAAGAGAGAGGGGTAAACCCTCATTGGGGCTTCTTGAAAAGGTCTGGATCGACCAGAGGCAGGAAGCGCAAGCCCCGCGCCGTCTCTACATCACCCTCGTCGGTCACGCGATACAGACCGCGACTGGCGTTGTGGGGATGCTTCGCCGCCTCTCCCAAGGTGAGGACTGGTGCGAAACAGGCATCTGTGCCTTCCAGCTCTCTAGTCCAATGGCTGCTTGACCTCGACGCAAATGCCTCAGTCATTCGGGCTTTCAGTGCGGGCCACGATGCCCTGTTCATCTGCTGAGAGGGATCCACGTCCGACAGCCCCATCTTTTCAAGAAGAAGCGCATAGAACTGCGGCTCAATAGCGCCAACCGTGATGTAGCGACCGTCTGCACACCGATAGCGGTCATAGAACGGTGAGTCGTGAAAGACGCTGGCCACTGTCCCCTCTAGAACACCACCCTTGCGGAGAAGCTGAACCAAGGGCGCCAGAAGGGCCAGCACATCCACGATCGCTCCATCGACTACGCAACCCTTTCCTTCGCCACTTCTCGAGGCGAACAACCCGGCGACGACTCCCATCGTCAGGCCCAAGGCCCCCGCCGCGTCTCCCAAGACCGTGGGTGGCAATATTGGAGGATGCCCCGGCGTTTCGGTCAGCGACATCAGTCCGGTTAGGGCCACGTAGTTCATGTCATGGCCTGCGGCTTGGGCCAGCGGACCATCCTGCCCCCATCCCGTCATACGACCGTAGACGAGGCGGGGGTTCACCTTGGCGCAGTCTTGAGGCCCCAGACCCAGCCGCTCCATCACCCCTGGACGATTCCCTTCAATCAAGGCATCGCTTTGGGCAATCAAGTCGATTGCAGCCGCTTTGTCGTGTGGCGTCTTCAAGTTCAGAGTGACACGATGTTTACCGCGGTTGATCAAGCTATCGGTAGGCGGGGACATTTCTGCTGGCAGAGCACCTCGACCTGGGCGTGCGACCAGGGTCACGCTCGCGCCGAGCTGTACCAGATGAAAGCCCGCCAACGGGCCGGGGCCGATTCCTTCGAACTCTACTACCTTGACGCCTGTCAACGGTAGCTGACTGCTTTGACTAGATGACTTCATGGGCACTCCTCTTTTTTACTCTATAGTAACTCGCTTTTACTATGAGTAAGGGAAACCACCAAGTTACTTACTCGATAGTCAAATGAAAGAATGTGAGGTCCCTATGCACGCCGAGAATGGAGAAGACATGTCAGAGTCAGTGGTGGTTACCGAAGTCCGGAATCGATCTCTTTGGATCCGCCTGAATCGCCCGGATGCAATGAACTCGCTCACCCCAGAAGTGCTCCAAGCCATCGAAAAGGGGCTGGACCAGGCGCTGGAGTGCACCGACGTCATGACCGTTGTTCTTACCGGTAACGGCCGCGCCTTCTGCGCTGGGGCCGACCTGAAGTACGTGCGAGGTCAACTGGGCGACAACGGCACGAGTGCCTTCCTCGCGGGTGTCTTGCACACGATGAACCGCCTGGACCGCTTCCCCAAGCCGGTCATTGCCTCGCTGAACGGCATTACCCTCGCGGGAGGGCTGGAGTTGGTGCTGTGCTGCGATCTGGTCATCGCTGCCAAAAGCGCAAAGATTGGCGATGCACACGCCAATTACGGTCTGCTTCCTGGAGGTGGTGGCTCGGTCCGTCTCCCCCGTGTGATTGGCCCGACGCGCGCCAAGTACCTTCTCTACACCGGGGAATTCGTTTCAGCCGAGGAGATGCGAGAAGCCGGGTTGGTGAATCAGGTCGTGGACGACTCGCAGCTCGACGCAGCGACCCAGAAGGTGGCCGACACCATTGCCACCAAGAGCCCTTTGGGCCTTCAGCGCATGAAGGCTCTGGTTGACGACGGGCTCGATCAATCAGAGGACACGGCACTTCGCTTGGAGCTGCTGGCGTCAGAAGTTCATGCTTTCAGCGCCGACCTTCAAGAGGGGCTGGAGGCCTTTCAGGGAAAACGCGCGCCGCGTTTCACCGGCAAGTGAACCAAGGTTCCGAACCATGACCACGCCCCCATGCTCCAACCGATTCGCAGCACTTCAGCGCATTCAGACCCAGGCTTACCGGAAGGCCCCAGCAATACGAGACATCTATGAGCGGGCGAATATGGCGCCGGCCGACTTATGCGGCGCCAGTGATCTTGCCCGCCTGCCCGTCACGACCAAAGACCAACTACTCGCCCTCCAACGAGCACATCCCCCTTTTGGCGGGTTCCTGGCCGCGGACACTCACGACATTCGACGCATCTTTGTGTCTCCAGGGCCGATCTATGAACCAGAGCTTTCAAGCGATGTCACCGGGCGTGGATTCGCGCAAGTTTTTAACCAAGCAGGCATCGGCCCCGGCGATCGCGTGCTGAATACCTGGTCTTACCACCTTGTGCCCGCAGGTCTTTTGCTTGACCAAGGAATCGCATCTACCGGGGCCACGATCATCCCGTGTGGTCCGGGCGGCGCTGAACAGCAAGCCCAACTGATTCTGGAGTTGGACATCACGTGTATTTGCGCGTCCACCAGCTTCTTCATTACCTTGATCGAGACCTTGGAACGCATGGGGTACCAGTTGCCTCGTGACTGGCGCGTCAAAAACGCCATGCTCGGTGGAGAGATGGGCAACTGGATGGATAAGCGACGCGATCTTGAGCAGCGCTATGCCATCAACACGTTCTCCGCCTATGCGACCGGTGACTTTGGACTCATCGGGTACGAAGAAGATGGACTTGAGGGCTATCGCATTCACCCTGAACGCCTGGTTCAGGTGTGCGACCCGGTATCGGGCGAGCCTTTGCCAGTCGGCAGCACAGGTGAGATCGTGGTCACGACACTGGAAAGCGGGTGGCCATTGGTTCGATTCGGCACAGGCGACGTCGCTCAGGCGTTGAGCCAGACAGAAGACGGCCTCGTTGATCGCATTGGTCTTCTGCAAGGCCGCGTCGGCCAGGGTATAAAAGTGCGCGAGGTTTTTGTCTATCCACGCAACATCGAAGACTTGCTGAGTCGAGTGCCGGAGATCAATCGTGCGCAGCTTGTCGTAGAGACCCTGGGCCACAGAGAGACCATGACATTGCGTGCAGAACTCAAACCAAAAGGGGCACCAGCCAACGTGGAAGCTAACCTAGTGGATGCCTTCAAACAAGTAACCCGGCTCAAGCTAGACAACATCGAATGGCTCGAGGTGGGCCAACTCGCTGAAGGAGATCCAACGCTTGTCGATCGGAAACACGCACAAGCTTGAAGCACCACAGGACCGGGATGTACAAGTATCAGTCGTTTGAGCGGCTCTAAAGCCTCGCTCAGCGTTGTTTGACGCTGGTCTTCTCACTCAATCGGATGTTCGCAACAGAGTCGCAAGCAGCCGGTTCCTGAGCTGACGACATAGTCTCCTTTCAGCCTAGAACGGACTTCGTGGCCCGAGGGGCCGCCGTGCAGCGACTACAGCCATCGACGATTTACAACCGACTTCACGAAACGAGTCGCCGGATGACGGCTTCGAAGACCGGTGTCGAGGGGTTCTGCGGTCGTCCGGCTTCGCGGCCCGCAGCTGCCGCCCCTCATGGGTGCTCGCATGCTGCGTCGCATGTTGCTGCGAGAGGGCGTGCGGGTCGGTCGGCGCCAGCGAGGCACGCTCATGCAACGCATGGGCATCGAACCCCTATGTCCACAGTCGGGTACCAGCGTACGCAACCCCCAGCATAAGGTCTACCCCTACCTGCTGCGCAAGGTGGACTTCTGTCGCGCCAACCAGGTCTGGGCGCTGGATACAACCTACATCTGCATGGCCAGGGGTTCGTGTACCTCACCGCCGTCATCGATGTAGCCAACCGCCGGGTGCTGGCCCAAAAGGTGGCCATCACGCTGAAAGCCTGCCACGCTTGCGAATTCATCGAGCAGGCATTTGCCCGCTTCGGGGTGCACGAGATCGTCAACACAATCAGGGCAGCCAGTTCACAGTCGAAGACTTCACCCATGAAAATCCCTGGTGCGCCCCGAGTTGCCCACAGCGTCGGCCGGTTCGTCGCAAGCGCCGACCGCCGCCGTGGACAACTCTGCACCGCTTCAACCCGCCCGCAGTCTCTGTATCACTAGGGGTAAAGCTGTTCATGAAAGCAGAGCTACTTCTCTCGGGGGACTCATTGACAATATTCCCACAAAGACAGTCAAGAAAGCTAAATGCCCGAGTTTCCACGCGCCGCCCTGGAGGCCTTGCGCGAGCCGCTGGAAACCGGGCGGGTGCGCATCTCGCGGGCAGCCCACCAGACCGAATTCCCCGCACGTTTCACCTTGGTCGCCGCCATGAACCCCTGTCCCTGCGGCCAGCTGGGGCACCCGCGCCTGGCGTGCCGCTGTTCGCCAGACCAGGTGGCGCGCTACCAGGGCCGCCTCAGTGGCCCGCTGCTGGACCGCATCGACCTGCACATCGAAGTGCCGGCCCTGCCGCCCGACGAGCTGCTGGCGGCCCACGCGGGCGAGTCCAGCGCGGCGATACGGGAACGGGTGTGCGAAGCCCATGCCCGCGCCATCACCCGGCAGGGGCACCCCAACCGCGGGCTGCAGGGCAAGGCGCTGGACCAGCACGTCGCGCTGTCGGACAGCGCCGCAAGCCTGCTGCAGCAGGTGGCCGCGCGCCTGGGCTGGTCAGGGCGCAGCACCCACCGCGCGCTGCGCGTGGCACGCACCATCGCCGACCTGGCGGCCTCGCCGCAGATCACCAGCGCCCACGTCGCCGAGGCGGCCCAATACCGGCGGGTGCTGCGGGCGTCCTGATATTTGTTTCAGTTGGTGACATCCCGAGCAACGGACCGGCTTTTTCGCGCTTACCATAAGCGCCACTCGCCAGCCCGCAGGGCCGTTCAGTCATCGGGGTCGGCGGCCATACTCCACCGCCCGCCATGCCCATGAGCCCTTCCGCCGCGCAAGAAGTCCCTCGCACCGCAGCACAGCAAGCCCTCTTTCCCTGGCCCACCCCCCCTTACGCGAGCTACCGTGACGATTCCGGCGGTGTGCAGGCGTGGCCCTGCGAGGTGGAGGGCAGCAACGGTCAGACCCGGCAATGCCTGCTGATGTCCATGACGCCGGCCAACCGCGTGGCCCTGATCCAGGTGCCGCCGGCCAACGTCAACATGCCGCTGCGCTTCTCGATGTTCCGGCGCATCAGCCTGAAGATGCCGCTCAAGCCGGTCACACAGGCGGTGGACGAGGATGGCTTTGCCCTGAGCGAGCTGCTGGACTACCGGCAACGTGTGCAATACCGCCTGCAGCTGTCGGATGGCAGCACGGTGGACGGCGACACGATCGGGCATGTGGAAACCAGCGCCGGCCTGTTCCTGTTCCACCCGCTGGACGACTTCGACACCGTCGAGCGGGTTTTCTACCCCAAGGAAGCCTACCAGCAGGTGCAACTGGGCGAGAGCATCGGCCGGGTGCTGGTGGAGCAGCACGTGGTGACCGAGGAACAGGTGGAGCGCGCCGCGGCCGAGCAGGAAAACCTGCGCAGCCGCAAGCTCGGCGACTACCTGGTGATCAAGGAAATCGTCTCGCCCGAACAGCTGCTGCAAGCCCTGGAGCAACAGTCCAAGATGCCCATGGTGCGCATCGGCGAGGCGCTGACCGCGCTGGGCCTGATCTCCGACGGGCAGCTCAAGGACGCGCTGGACAAACAGAAGACCGAACGCACCGTGCCGCTGGGCGAGCTGCTGGTCAAGAGTGGCCAGTTGTCGCGCCAGGACCTGCAGACGGCGCTGGCCCGCAAGATGGGCTTTCCGGTGGTGGACGTGGCGAGTTTCCCCATCGAGGCCGATGCGCTGCGCAAGGTCCCGTTCGCCATGGCCAAGCGGCTCAAGGTGCTGCCCCTGCTGTGCCGCGACGGCGTGCTGATCGTGGCCGCCGAGGACCCCTCCAAACGCACCACCATCGAAGAAATCGAATTCACCACGCAGAACAAGGTGGTGGCGGCGCTGGCCGGCGTTTCGCAGCTTACGCAGGCCCTGCCCATGGCCTACGGCAAGTTTGGCCTGGACGCGTCCAAGGTCCTGGGCATGCCCGGGCGCAACGACACCGAACAGGAACCGGCCAGCGCCGACAAGCTGCTGGAGTCGCTGGAGCAGCAATCCAGCTTCAATGAGTTGGCGGACAGCGAGCCCCTGATCGAGCAGTCCGACAACTCGCTGGTGCGGCTGATCAACACCATGATCGTCGATGCCTGCAACCAGGGGGCGTCGGACATCCACATCGAGACCTACCCCACGCGGCGCAAGGTGCGCATCCGCTTCCGCAGAGACGGCCACCTGGCGCCCTACATGGAGCTGCCACACACCTACCGCGCGGCGTTGGTGGCACGCATCAAGATCATGTGCGACCTCGACATCTCCGAGCGCCGCAAGCCGCAGGACGGCAAGATCGAGTTCGCCAAGTTCTCCAGCCAGTACCCGGTCGAGCTGCGCGTGGCCACCGTGCCGACGCAGGGCGGTGCCGAGGACGTGGTGATGCGCCTGTTGACCTCGGCCAAGCCGCTGCCCATGCCCGAGTTGGGCCTGACGGCCCCCAACCTCGCCCAGCTCAAGGACGCGGTCGAACGGCCCTACGGCATGGTCCTGTGTGTCGGCCCCACCGGTTCGGGCAAGACAACGACGCTGCACGCCATCCTGCAGCACCTGAACACGCCCCAGCGCAAGATCTGGACCGCCGAGGATCCGATCGAAATCACCAACCCCGACCTGCGCCAAGTGCAGGTCAACGCCAAGATCGACTGGACGTTCGCCAAGGCCCTGCGTTCCTTCCTTCGCGCCGATCCGGACATCATCATGGTGGGCGAAATCCGCGACCAGGAAACCGCCCAGGTGGCCATCGAAGCCTCGCTCACCGGCCACCTGGTGCTGAGCACCCTGCACACCAACAGCGCGCCCGAAACCGTCCTGCGCCTGCTCGACATGGGCATGGACCCGTTCAATTTCTCCGATTCGCTGCTGGCCGTGGTGGCGCAGCGCCTGGTGCGCCAGTTCTGCAACGAATGCAAGAAGACCGAGGTCGCCAGCGACGAGCACGTGGATGAACTGGTTCGGGACTACCTGCGCGCCTTCCCCGCGGACCTGCGGCCCGAGGCCGAGGCCGTGAAGGCGGACTGGACCCAGACCTATGGCCGCAACGGCAATTTGCTGCGCTGCCATGCACCGGGCTGTAGCCGTTGCGACAACACCGGCTTCAAGGGCCGCATGGGCCTGCACGAACTGATGGTCAATGGCCCGGAACTGCGCCGCCTGATCCAGACACACACCCACAGCCGACCCGAGGAACTGCAGCACGAGGCCATGCGCCACAGCCATTTCCGCACGCTGCGCCAGGACGGCATTCAGAAGGTGCTGGCCGGCCTGACCAGCATCGACGAAGTGCGGGCAAACTGCAATTAGCCCACCCCCGCGCCGCGCCTAGGGGCGCGTCACCCCCTCAAGGGGGCGACACCAGCCGTCCGGCGGAGCCGGCCCGGCGGTGTCACTGGGTTGAAACCCTCCATCCAACGCGATGGCTCGGTCAGCTCAGAGGTTCGGCGCGAGGAGTCGCTGCAGCTCGCGCTCGTCGGTGTTCTGGCGGCGCGCCAGGTCGCGCAGCTGGTCTTCGCCGATCTTGCCGACGTTGAAGTAGGTGCTCTCGGGGTGGCCGAGGTAGAAGCCGCTCACGCTGGCCGCCGGTGTCATGGCCATGCTGTCGGTCAGACCCATGCCGATCTCCTCGCACTGCAGCAGCGCGAACATGTCGCGCTTGACGCTGTGCCCCGGGCAGGCCGGGTAACCGGGGGCCGGCCGGATGCCCCGGTATTTTTCAGCGATCAGCTCGTCGTTGCTCAAGCCCTCGTTGGCCGCGTAGCCCCACAGATCGGTGCGCACACGCTGGTGCAGGCATTCGGCGAAAGCTTCGGCCAGGCGGTCGGCCAAGGCCTTGAACATGATGGCCGAGTAGTCGTCGTGGTCATCGAGGAAGTACTTCTCCTTCTTCTCGCTGCCGATGCCCGCCGTCACGGCGAACACGCCCACGTAGTCCTGGGCCACCCCCTTGGGGGCGACGAAGTCGGCCAGGCAGCGGCTGGGCCGCATCACGCCGTCGATCACCTGCTTTTCGGTCTGCTGGCGCAGGCCGTGCCAGGTCAACGCCACCTGGCTGCGGCTCTCGTCGGTGTAGAGCTCGATGTCATCGTCGTGCACGCTGTTGGCCGGGTAGAGGCCCACCACCGCGTTGGCGGTCAGCCAGCGACCCTCGATCAGGCGCTGCAACATGCGCTTGCCGTCGCTGAACACGCGCTGCGCCTCGGCGCCCACGATCTCGTCCTTCAGGATGGCCGGGAAAGGTCCGGCCAGGTCCCAGGTCTGGAAGAACGGCCCCCAGTCGATGAAGCGGGCCAGTTCGGTGAGATCGAAGTTCTTGAAGACACGGCGGCCGATGAACTTGGGCGCGACCGGCCGGTGGGCGGACCAGTCGATGGGCGTCTTGTTGGCCCGAGCCTGGGACAAGGGCCACAGCGGCACCTGCTTCTTGTTGGCGTGCTGCTGGCGCACCTTGTCGTAGTCGGCGTTGAGGTCGGCGATGAACTGGCTGGCCTGTTCGCTGAGCAGGCCCTGGGCCACGCCCACGCTGCGCGAGGCGTCGGGCACATAGACCACCGGGCCTTCGTAGTGGGGCGCGATCTTTACCGCCGTGTGCACCCGGCTGGTGGTGGCGCCGCCGATCAGCAGTGGGATCTTGCGCAGACGGAAATGCTCGTCCTTCTGCATTTCGGCCGCCACCACCTGCATCTCCTCCAGGCTGGGGGTGATGAGGCCGGACAGGCCCACGATGTCCGCCCCCTCGACCTTGGCGCGCGCCAGTATCTCGTGGCAGGGCACCATGACACCCATGTTCACGACCTCGAAGTTGTTGCACTGGAGAACCACGGTCACGATGTTCTTGCCGATGTCGTGCACGTCGCCCTTGACGGTGGCGATCACGATCTTGCCCTTGGGCTTGGCGTCGCCGCCGGCCTCGACCAGCAGACGCTTTTCTTCCTCGATGTAGGGCAGCAGGTGGGCCACGGCCTGTTTCATCACGCGCGCGCTCTTGACCACCTGGGGCAGGAACATCTTGCCCTGGCCAAACAGGTCGCCGACGATGTTCATGCCGTCCATCAGCGGGCCTTCGATCACGTGCAGCGGGCGCCCGCCATCGGCCAGGATCAGCTGCCACATCTCCTCGGTGTCTTCGGTGATGAATTCGTTCTGGCCATGCACCAAGGCGTGGCTCAGGCGCTCGCGCACCGGCAAGGTCCGCCAGGCGTTGCGGGCGCTGTCGTCTCGGGCGGCGCCCTTGGCGCTCTCGGCAATCTCCACCAAGCGCTCGCCGGCGTCGGGCCGCCGGTTGAGCACCACATCTTCCACCCGCTCGCGCAGCGTGGGATCCAGTTCGTCGTAGACGCCCACCATGCCCGCGTTGACGATGCCCATGTCCATGCCGGCCTGGATGGCGTGGTACAGGAAAACCGTGTGGATGGCTTCGCGCACCGGGTCGTTGCCGCGGAAGCTGAAGGACACGTTGGACACCCCGCCCGAGACCTTGGCGCCCGGCAGGTTCTGCTTGATCCAGCGGGTGGCGTTGATGAAGTCCACCGCGTAGTTGTTGTGCTCTTCGATGCCCGTGGCGATGGCGAAGATGTTGGGGTCGAAAATGATGTCCTCGGGCGGGAACCCCACCTCGTCCACCAGGATGCGGTAGGCGCGCTCGCAGATCTCGATCTTGCGGGCAAAGGTGTCGGCCTGGCCGGTTTCGTCGAAGGCCATCACCACCGCCGCCGCGCCGTAGCGCCGCACCAGCGTGGCCTGGCGCTTGAACTCGTCCACGCCCTCCTTCATGCTGATGGAGTTGACGATGCCCTTGCCCTGGATGCAGCGCAAGCCGGCCTCGATCACGCTCCACTTGGAGCTGTCGATCATGACCGGCACGCGGGCGATGTCGGGCTCGGTCGCCATCAGGTTCAGGAAGCGCACCATGGCCGCTTCGCTGTCCAGCATGGCTTCGTCCATGTTGACGTCGATGACCTGGGCCCCGTTCTCGACCTGTTGGCGGGCCACGGCCAGGGCCTGCTCGTACTCGCCATTGAGAATCAGGCGTGCAAAGGCCTTGGAGCCGGTGACGTTGGTGCGTTCACCGATGTTGACGAACAGGGTTCCACGGTCCACGCTGAGCGGCTCCAGGCCGGACAACAGCATGGGCGGCACGGTGGCGGGAAAGGCATCTGCAGAGAAGTTGGACATCGGGGCATCAACGCCAGCAAGGGGCGTGAAATCGAGCGCCGTTGTCACAGTGAAGGGGACCAAGCCTGACATCGACGGGGCCGTCGGCTGCTGCAGCGCTCCTTGATCCGGGCGCCATTTTACTCTGCGCCACGGGCACCCCTCAGCCACGCGGTCGAGCAGAAACGGGCGAAAAAAAACCCCGCCAATGACGGCGGGGTTTTTCAACCATTGAAAGGTTGCTGGCTCACGCCAGCAGCCGATCAGAAGGTGTGACGGATCGAGAAGTCGTAGTTGGCGCTGGTGGCCTTGCGCTTGCCCAGGGTAGCGATCAGGGAGGTGCGCTTGCTCAGAGCGTAGGAAGCACCCAGACCGACCTTGTAGGAGCTGGCGCCGCCGTTGGTCTTGTCGTTCAGGTAGCCCAGGCTGACGGTGGTGGCACCCAGGGGGATGTCAGCGCTCAGTTGGTAACCCTTGTACTTGTCAGCGTTGGCGTAGCCACCGTTGGCGACGTCGCCGTCGACGTTGGTGTAAGCAGCCTTCAGGTTGGCCACACCCAGGTTGTAGCCGACGCCCAGAACGTAGCCGTCGTCGTTGATGCGGTTGCGCAGAACGCCACCCATCACGGTCAGAGGACCAGCAGCGTAGACAGCGTTGGCGCTCAGGAAGGTCTTGGTGCCGACAGGTGCGCCGCCCAGTGCGGGAGCGGTCTGGTCCTTCAGACCCACGGTCAGGCCGATGGCCAGAGGGCCAAAGTTGTTGTTGTAATGGATGCCTTCGGTGCGACCCAGGTCAGCAGCGTCCGGACCACGCGAAGCGTTGCCGTTGGCGAAAGCGATGGAAGCAGCGCGCACGGTGCCCCACGGATCGGCCCAGTTGTTCACGTCGTTGAAGGCTTCGATTTCACGGCCGAAACGGACGTTACCGAAACCACCGCTCAGACCCACGGTCGAAGCGCCTTGGAAGGTGCGGCGGCCAGCGTTGGTGCCGTCGTTGTTGCCGTTAGCGGGGTTGAAGCGCTGAGCCAGCATGAAGTTGGCCTTCAGACCGCCACCCAGATCTTCGGAACCGCTGAACACCAGCTGGTTCAGACCGTTGCCGGCGGCGTTCAGCACGGTGGTGCCAGCAGCACCGTTGCGAACGATGCCGATGTCCACCGAACCGGACAGGGTCACGGTCGACTGGGCGAAAGCGGCGCCGGTGGCAGCCACGGCAGCCAGAGCAATCAGAGTCTTTTTCATTGAGAGATTCTCCAAGGTTGAAAAAAGAGGCCGTGGGCATCAGCCCCAAGCCAACCTCCGTTTTTGGAAGTTGACCTTATTGCACCAGAAGCCGCGCGGGGACGCAAAACTTTCCCTGCTTTTTGACACCGTGCTGTTGTTTGAGTGCAACGAGACCAAGGTGCCAGGCAAAGGGCCCTCGGATCGATCCATCGATTTCATCATCTTGACTGTCCGCAGCGAAGAACGGCGTGGGTGGGCTTGAAAAAATCCGGCGGCGCCCTAAAATCAGCACTCGTTGGACTTGAGTGCTAACATCAACTCATCCACACCGGCCCGTCCGGCTTCCGCCCTGTGCCAACGGCCAGGCCGTGAAGGTGGATTCCAGCTTCCCTTGTTATTCATTCAGGAGATTTCATGAAACTGCGTCCCCTCGCCGATCGCGTGATCGTCAAGCGCCTCGAACAAGAAACCAAGACCGCTTCGGGCATCGTGATCCCCGACAACGCCGCCGAGAAGCCTGACCAGGGCGAAGTGCTGGCCGTCGGCCCGGGCAAGACCAACGACAAGGGCGAAACCAAGGCCCTGTCCGTGAAAGTGGGCGATCGCGTGCTGTTCGGCAAGTACAGCGGCCAGACCGTCAAGGTCGACGGCGACGAACTGCTGGTGATGAAGGAAGACGACCTGTTCGCAGTCGTCGAGAAGTAATCCCGCCCTCACCCATCTCTGTATATCTAGGAGTCTGACAAATGGCAGCAAAAGACGTGATTTTCGGCGGCGAAGCCCGCGCCCGCATGGTCGAGGGTGTGAACATCCTGGCCAACGCCGTGAAAGTGACCCTGGGCCCCAAGGGCCGCAATGTGGTTCTGGAGCGCTCTTTCGGCGCCCCCACCGTGACCAAGGACGGCGTGTCCGTGGCCAAGGAAATCGAACTGAAGGACAAGCTGCAGAACATGGGCGCCCAGATGGTCAAGGAAGTTGCTTCCAAGACCTCGGACAACGCCGGTGACGGCACCACCACCGCCACCGTGCTGGCCCAGGCCATCGTGCGCGAAGGCATGAAGTACGTGGCCGCCGGCATGAACCCGATGGACCTCAAGCGCGGCATCGACAAGGCCGTGGAAGCCCTGATCGCCGAGCTGAAGAAGGCTTCCAAGCCCACCACCACCAGCAAGGAAATCGCCCAGGTTGGCTCCATCTCGGCCAACAGCGACACCTCCATTGGCGAAATCATCGCCAACGCGATGGACAAGGTCGGCAAGGAAGGCGTGATCACCGTGGAAGACGGCAAATCGCTGCAGAACGAGCTGGATGTCGTTGAAGGCATGCAGTTCGACCGCGGCTACCTGTCGCCCTACTTCATCAACAACCCCGAGAAGCAGGCCGCCCTGCTGGACAACCCGTTTGTCCTGCTGTTCGACAAGAAGATCAGCAACATCCGTGACCTGCTGCCCACGCTGGAGCAAGTTGCCAAGGCCGGTCGTCCGCTGCTGATCATCGCCGAAGACGTCGAAGGCGAAGCCCTGGCCACCCTGGTGGTCAACACCATCCGTGGCATCCTGAAGGTCGTGGCTGTCAAGGCCCCCGGCTTCGGCGACCGCCGCAAGGCCATGCTGGAAGACATCGCCATCCTCACCGGTGGCAAGGTCATCGCTGAAGAAGTGGGCCTGACCCTGGAAAAGGTCACCCTGGCCGACCTGGGCCAGGCCAAGCGCATCGAAGTGGGCAAGGAAAACACCACCATCATCGACGGCGCCGGCGCTGCCGCTGACATCGAAGCCCGCGTCAAGCAAGTGCGCATCCAGATCGAGGAAGCCACCAGCGACTACGACCGCGAGAAGCTGCAAGAGCGCGTGGCCAAGCTGGCCGGCGGTGTGGCCGTCATCAAGGTCGGTGCCGCCACCGAAGTCGAGATGAAGGAAAAGAAGGCCCGCGTGGAAGACGCCCTGCACGCCACCCGCGCTGCGGTGGAAGAAGGCATCGTCGCCGGTGGTGGCGTGGCCCTGCTGCGCGCCCGTCAGGCCGCTGGCACCATCAAGGGTGACAACGCCGACCAGGACGCCGGCATCAAGCTGGTCCTGAAGGCCATCGAAGCCCCCCTGCGCGAAATCGTGGCCAATGCTGGTGGCGAACCGTCGGTGGTGGTCAACGCCATCCTGGCCGGCAAGGGCAACTACGGCTTCAACGCCGCCAACGACACCTACGGCGACATGATCGAAATGGGCATCCTGGACCCGACCAAGGTGACCCGCACCGCGCTGCAGAACGCCGCTTCGGTCTCCAGCCTGATGCTGACCACCGAGTGCATGGTCGCCGAGTCCCCCAAGGACGACGCACCGGCCGGCGGCATGGGTGGCGGCATGGGTGATATGGGCGGCATGGGCGGCATGGGCATGTAATTGCGCCTTGCCTGAGGGCGCATGGCGGCGTTGCAGCCGCTGGCCGTGGCGATTGCCACTGACTGCGCGGCTGCGCCTTGCCCTGCACCCTCATGCTGCGTCGGGGTACACCTTGGGTGTGCTCCCAGCCCCAACAAAAAACCCCGCGAGGCGACTCGCGGGGTTTTTTGTTGGCGTCGGACCCGATCTTATTTGGCTAGGGCCTTCCTGATCAGCGCGACCACCAACATCAGCACCAGGCCCCCCACGCCACCGCCGGCGGCCGTGCCGGCCATGCCTGCCGGTGCCGCCGCACCCAGCAGGGCGCCGAGCAAATGACCGCCAATGCCCCCTCCCAGGATGCCGGCCAGCGAATTGCCCAGCATGCCCAGCGAAAGGTTCTTGAACAAAGCGCCGCCGACGTTCCCGCCGATGGCCCCCAAAAGCAGTTGCACCAACAATTCCATTGAATATCTCTCCCTGAATCACATCGACCCTGCCTGCCAGGGTTGACGGCACTATAGCGTCGGCTGGACTCGGGAAATGTCAACGATTGCACACGGCGTCAAGCAGCACCCGCGTGCGGCGCCAGCTTGAAAACACTGATGGCCTGGGCCAAGCTGGCGGCCTGGTGCTTGAGGCTTTCGGCGGCGGCGGCACTTTCCTCGACCAGCGCTGCGTTCTGCTGGGTCATCTGATCGAGCTGGCTGACCGCGACGTTCACCTGATCGATGCCATCGGCCTGGTCGCGCGCCGCGTTGGTGATTTCTCCAATGATGGTCTGCACGCTGGCCACATTGCGCACGATGTTGTCCATGGCCACGCCTGCATCCTGCACAAGGCGGCCACCATCGTCCACCTTGCCCACGCTGTCGCCGATCAGCCGCTTGATTTCCTTGGCCGCCTCGGCCGAGCGCCCAGCCAGCGACCGCACTTCTGACGCCACCACCGCAAAACCCCGGCCTTGTTCACCCGCGCGGGCCGCTTCCACGGCCGCGTTCAGTGCCAGGATGTTGGTCTGGAAGGCAATGCTGTCGATGACACCGATGATGTCCGCAATGCGGCGAGAGGCTTCGTTGATCTCGCCCATGGTGTGCACCATGCGCGACATGACCTCCCCACCCTGCTGCGCCGATCCGGATGCCGAGACGACCACCGATTGCGCCTGGGTGGCGGCATCCGCGGACTGACGCACGGTGCTGGTGATTTCCTCCATGCTGGCCGCCGTTTCTTCCAAGTTGCTGGCGGCTTGTTCGGTGCGCTGGCTCAAGTCCTGGTTGCCGCTGGCGATCTGCGCGCTGGCCGTGCCGATGCTCTCGATGGACGAGCGCACATGGCCGATCACCCGCACCAGAGACACACTCATGGTCGAAAGCGCACGCATCATCTCGGCCACCTCGTCGCTGCCCTGGGCATGCACGGGGACACTCAAGTCCCCCGAAGCCACCCGGTTGGCCACCGAGACGGCCTCGGTGATGGGACGCACCACGGCGCGGCTGATGAGCACGGCCAGGCCCATGCCCATGGCCGCGAGTCCGCCCATCAGCACCAGGCTGATCCAGGTGGCCCGCTCGCCTTGCCGGGTGGCCTCGGACTCCATGGCATGGGCATCGTCGGAAATCTGGTCGGCCAACTCGCGCACCAGCCGCGACGGATCCCGGTCCACGCCTTGCACCGCCTTGTCGCCCACCGCCGGATCGAACTGGGCCGCCTCAAAGGCTTTGAAACCCGCCACGTAGCTCTGGGCCATCTTCTGGTGCGCCGCCAGGAACTGCCGCGCCAGTTCGCGCGCCTTGCCGTCGGGCAGCGCGCGCACCAGTTCACCGGTGCGCGCCGCCACCTCGGCTTCGTTCTTGCCAAACGCCGTCCAGTAGCGCTCGCGCTGCTTGGCATCGCTCCCGCGGAGCAGGGTGTTTTTCCACTCTTGCACCTGGGTCTTGAACTGGCTGTCGATCTCGCGCGCGGTGCGCTCGCGCTCCAGCGCCTGGCTGACCTCGGTGTTGAAGCGGTGCAAGGCGCCGTTCAGGGCATAAATCCCGCCCAGCCCCGCCAGCAGCATCAGCAGCAGGATGGCGCCAAAGGCCAGGGGCAGTTTGAGCTTGAGTTTCATCGCAGCAGTCCTCCCAGAACCACGGCAGAGGCCGCGACTCGAAAACTACCGCAAGGCCCGGAAAACGTAAAGCAGTTTGACGCTTAAAGGGCCGAATGGCCTCAAGCGCTTTGAATCAAGGCATCCAACCGCCGTCCGTCGGCGCAGAAGGCCCGGATGCCTTCGGCCAGCTTCTCGGTGGCCATCGCGTCTTCGTTGAGCGCAAAGCGGAAACCGGCTTCGTCGTACCGCACCGGCTCCAGCGACAGCTGGCGCGCCGCGGCGGCGTCGAGCGACCGCGGCAAAGGCGCTTCATTGGCGGCCAGTTCGGCCAGCAGCTCCGGGCTGATGGTCAGCAGGTCGCAGCCGGCCAGGGCCTGGATCTGGCCGATGTTGCGGAAGCTCGCGCCCATCACCTCGGTGGCGATGCCGAAGTGCTTGTAGTACTCGTAGATGCGTCGCACCGAACGCACGCCGGGGTCGTTGGCGCCCGCATTCGCGGACTCGTCCCAGCCCGCGCCGGCGGACTTTTTGTACCAGTCGTAGATGCGTCCCACAAAAGGCGAGATCAGCTGCACCTTGGCCTGGCCGCAGGCCACCGCCTGCGCGTAGGAAAAGAGCAGCGTGAGGTTGGTGCGTATGCCCTGGCGCTCCAGCACCTCGGCCGCCTGTATGCCCTCCCACGTGGAGGCCATCTTGATCAACACCCGGTCCACCGGCACGCCTTCGGCCTGGTACAGCTCGATCAGCCGCTGCGCGCGGGTGATGGTGGCATTGGTGTCGAAGCTCAAGCGCGCGTCCACTTCGGTGGAAACGCGGCCCGGCACCAAGGACAGGATTTCGCAGCCAAAACGCACCAGCAGGCGATCGACCACCTCGTCGAGCGGGGCGCCCCGGAAGCGGGCCACCGTCTGCGTCAGCAGCGGGGCGTAGTCGGCCTTTTGCACCGCCTTCAGGATCAGCGACGGGTTGGTGGTCGCGTCCTGCGGCCGGAAGGCACCCATCTGCTTGAAATCGCCGGTGTCGGCCACCACGGTGGTGTGCTGCTTGAGTGCGTCGAGCTGGTTCATGGACTGGACTGATCGAATGAAATAAAGTTACCGCCTCCGTATTATCACACTCGAAAACCCCATGCTCGACCGCATCAAGGCCTCCCTGCCCTCCCTGGCGCCCGCCGAACAACGCGTGGCGCACCTGGTGCTGTCCGACCCACGGCGTTTTGCGCAATTGCCAGTGTCCGAACTGGCCGCCCGCGCCGAGGTCAGCAAACCGACCGTGATCCGCTTCTGCCGCAGCATGGGCTACGACGGTCTGAGCGATTTCAAGCTCAAACTGGTGGGCACCGTCAGCGAGGGCGTACCCTTCATCCACCGCAGCGTGGACGCCGACGACAAGACCGGCGACGTGCTGGTCAAGGTGATCGACAACACCGTGGCGGCCTTCCTGAAATACCGCAACGACGCATCGACACATTCCATCGAAAAAGCGGCCGATGCGCTGCTCGCGGCCTACCGCAAGGGCCGGCGCATCGAGTTCTTCGGCGTTGGCAACTCAGGCGTGGTGGCGCAGGACGCACAGCACAAGTTCTTTCGCCTGGGCGTGCACACCGTGGCGCACAGCGACGGCCACATGCAGGTCATGAGCGCCTCGCTGCTGGGCCCGGGCGACTGTGTGGTGGTGATCTCCAACTCGGGACGCACGCGCGACCTGATGGATGCCACCGACATCGCCCGCAAACACGGCGCCACCACCATCGTCATCACCGCCAGCGGCTCACCCCTGGCGTCGGCCGGCCACATCCACCTGGCGGCCGACCACCCCGAGGGCTACGACCGCTACAGCCCCATGGTGTCGCGCCTGATGCACCTGCTGATCATCGACGTGCTGGCCACCTGCCTGGCGCTGCGCATCGGCGGCGCCAAGCTGCACCCGCTGCTCAGCGAGATGAAAAACAACCTGCGCAGCAAACGCTATACCTGACGGAAACCCCCACGCTCCACCGCTGCGCGGGTCGCTGCCCCCCCATGGGGGCTGATTCGCCTTGGGGCGGCCCGGCGGCGAATCGCTGTCGCGCTCCGCCACCGCGCCTGGGGCCTCGTTCAGAAATGAATACCCTGCATCATCTGCTGCAGCGCGGCCGCCTCGGGTGAAAGCTGCGGTTTGCCGCTCTTGTCGCCCTTGGCCGCGCTGGAGTCGGGGAACATGCGGAAGCTGGTGTTCATCACGATCTGTGCCACGCGCGGCACCAGGGCGTGCATGAGCTGGCCGGTGATGCCCATGCGCGTGGCCACCCGCACGGGCTTGAAGATGCAGGCCTGGGCGATCAGGTCGGCCGCCTCTTCAGGCGCCAGCGTGGGCACGTTCTTGTAGATCTGGGTCGGCGCGATCATGGGCGTGCGCACCAGCGGCATGTTGATGGTGGTGAAGGAGATGCCCTGGTCGGCGAACTCGCTGGAGGCGCAGCGCGTCCAGGCGTCGAGCGCGGCCTTGCTGGCCACGTAGGCGCTGAAGCGCGGCGCGTTGGTCAGCACGCCGATGGAGCTGATGTTGACCACATGGCCCTTGCGCTTGGCCACCATGGCCGGCAGCAGGCCCATGGTCACGCGCAGGCAGCCGAAGTAGTTGAGCTGCATGGTGCGCTCGAAATCGTGGAAGCGGTCGTAGCTGCTCTCGATGGCGCGGCGAATGGAGCGCCCGGCGTTGTTGATCAGGAAGTCCACGCCACCGTGTTTTTCCAGCAGCAACTGCACGAAACGGTCGCAGTCGGCCATGTCGGCGATGTCGGCCGCGTAGGCCACGAACTGGTAGCCCTTGTCGCGCGCTTCGGCGCAGGCCTCGTCCAGCTTGTCCTGGTCGCGGCCGCAGATGATGGTGGTGGCACCGGCCTCGGCAAACTTGTGCGCCGCCGCCAGGCCGATGCCCGAGCTGCCGCCCGTGATCAACACCACCTTGCCGCCCACCGTGCCCTTGAGGCTGTGGTCGATCATCAGGTCGGGGTCCAGGTGGCGCTCCCAGTAATCCCACAACCGCCAGGCGTAGTCCTTGAGGTTGGGGCAGGTCACGCCACTGCCCTTGAGCGCGGCCGTGGTGTCGCGGCAGTCGAAGCGCGTGGGATAGTTGACGAAGGTCAGCATGTCCTCGGGCAGGCCGAGGTCGGACATGATGGCGTTGCGGATGCGGCGCACCGGCGCCAGCGCCATCAGCCCCTTTTTCACGCTCTTGGGGATGAAGCCCAGCAGCGCTGCATTGACGAACAGGTTCATGCGCGGCGCATGGGCGGCGCGGCTGAAGATGTCCAGCACGTCGCCGACGCGGTAGCCCACCGGGTCCACCAGGTGAAAGCAACGTCCAGCCACGTCCTTCTGGTGGCTGATGAGGTCGAGCGCGTCGACCACGAAATCGACCGGCACGATGTTGATGCGCCCGCCCTCCAGGCCCACGCTGGGCATCCAGGGCGGCAGGATCTGGCGCATGCGCTGGATCAGCTTGAAGAAATAGTAGGGGCCGTCGATCTTGTCCATCTCGCCGGTCTGGCTGTCGCCCACCACCATGGCCGGGCGGTACACCGTCCACGGCCGCTTGCACTCCTGCCGCACGATTTTTTCGCTCTCGTGCTTGGTCATGAAGTAGGGGTGGTCCAGGCCCTCGGCCTCATCGAACATGTCCTCGCGGAACACGCCTTCGTACAGGCCCGCCGCCGCGATGGACGACACGTGGTGGAAATGCCCTGCGTCGATCGCCTTCGCCAGCTCCACCGTGTGGCGCGTCCCCTCGACGTTGACCGCCACCTGGCTTTCCTCGTCGGCGCCCAGATCGTAGACCGCCGCCAGGTGGAAGAAATGGTCAACCTGGCCCTTGAGCTTCTTGATGTCTTCGGCCGACACGCCCAGCTTCTTGGCGGTCAGGTCGCCCACCACCGGCACCGCGCGCGCGGCCCCCACACCCCAATGGCTGCGCAGCTCAGCCACCTTGCCCAGGCTCTCCTGGCGAATCAGGAAGGATACGGTGCTGCCCTTGCGTTCCAACAGCTTCTTGACCAGCCGCTTGCCAATGAAGCCGGTGGCACCGGTGACGAAATAATGCATGAGGTTCCTCCAGACAAGCGCGCATTGTCCCGCCCCGCGCCCCTGTGCCGCTTCAGCAAAAACCCGGGCCAGGATTGGAGGCGTGCCCCCAGCGGTTTTAGTCGCCACCCCCTACACAAGCACCACCGCTCTTCGTACAGTTCGGCGGTCAGGGTGCCGCGCCAGTGGCCGGCCCCCCTCTCTCAACCCACCCGGAGTTCACCATGGTCAAGAAACTGCAAAAAATCAGCGCCCAGAAAAAAGCCGATACCAACACCCCCCGTGGCCCCCTGGCCGGTGCCATCAAGGACTCGGCCCAGCAGATCTGGCTGGCTGGCCTGGGCGCTTTCGCCAAAGCGCAGGAAGAAGGCGGCAAGGTGTTCGACACCCTGGTCAAGGAAGGCCTGAGCATCCAGCGCAAGACCCAGTCGGTGGCCGAGGAGCGCATCAACGAGGCCACCAGCCGCGTGACCGACATGGCCAACGGCATTTCCTCCAAGGCCGCCGGCCAGTGGGACAAGCTGGAAAACATCTTTGAAGAACGCGTGGCCAAGGCCCTGAACAAGCTGGGCGTGCCCTCGGCCAAGGACGTCGACGCGCTGATCGACCGCATCGAGGAACTCAACCGCCACGTCCAGCAGCTCAGCGGCAAGGGTGGCAAGGCCGCCGCCCCCGCCAAGAAGGCCGCAGCGCCCAAGGCGGCGGCGAAGGCGCCGGCGAAAACGCCGGCCAAGCCCGCGTCGAAGACGGCACAGAAGGCCGCCGCCAAGGCCCCGACCAAGAAGGCAGCGGCGCGCAAGGCCGCCACGCCCACCGCCGACACCAACGCGTGAAGCACCCGACGGACCGCTGACGAAGGGGCGCATGTCGCCCCTTTTTTGCGCCCACGGCACTTGCTGCAATGCAACAAGAAGCCCACATCCCCCGATCTACACTTGTGCCCATGAGCCGTCCCGAGACGCCCGCACCGCGGCGCCGCCCCACTCAGCCGTCCACCCGCCAGGCACCGCGGGTGGCGCTGGCCCTGGCCGGTGGTGGGCCGCTGGGCGCCACCTTCGAAATCGGTGCCCTGTGCGCGCTGGCCGACGCTCTGGAAGGCCTGGACTTCAACCACTTCGACCACTACGTCGGTGTCTCCGCCGGCGGCTTCGTGGCGGCCGCGCTGGCCAACGGCATCACCCCCCACGGGCTGTGCGCCACCTTCATCGAAGGCCAGGGCCACGACGGCCTGACCTTCGACCCGACCGACCTGATGCGCCCGGCCTACGCCGAATGGGCACGCCGGGCGGCCTCGCTGCCGCTGCTGCTGGCGGGCGCGGCGTGGGACGTGCTGGCCGCGCGCCAGCCGCTGAGCCGGGCCCTCGAACGCCTGGGGCCGGCCCTGCCCACCGGACTGATCGACAACGAGGCCGTGCACCTGCAGTTGCAGCGCCTGTTCGAGCAGCCCGGGCGCAGCAACGACTTCCGCGCGCTGCGCGCCCGCCTGACGCTGGTGGCCACCCACCTCAACAGCGGCCAGGCTGCGCCCTTTGGCCGCCCGGGCTGGGACCACGTGCCCATTTCGCGCGCGGTGCAGGCCAGCGCGGCCTTGCCCGGCCTGTTCCCGCCGGTCGAGGTCGATGGTCAGCACTACGTGGACGGCGCCCTCAAGAAGACCGTGCACGCCACCGTGGCGCTGGACGAGGGCATGGACCTGCTGATCTGCCTGAACCCGTTGGTGCCCTTTGACGCGTCCAAGCCCCAGCGCCGGCTGAGCCCGCGCATTCCCTCGCTGATCGAGGGCGGGTTGCCGGCGGTGATGAGCCAGACCTTCCGCTCGCTGATCCACTCCCGCATGGAACTGGGCTTCAAGCACTACGAACGCCTGTACCCCGACACCGACATCCTGCTGATCGAACCCGACCCGCACGACGCCGAGCTGTTCTTCGCCAACACCTTCAGCTACCGGCAGCGCCGCGAGATGGCCGAACACGTCTACCAGCAGACCCGCCAACTGCTGCGCCGTCGCCGCGCCAGCCTGCGCGCGCCGCTGGCGCGCCACGGCATACGCCTGCGCGACGAGGTGCTGGACGACCCGCAGCGCCACCTGATCGCCCCGGCGCAACAGAACACGCGACTGGGCCAGGCGCTCGCGCGCCTGCAGGACACGGTGGACGAACTGCAACACACCCTGCGCCAGCGCGAAGCCAGCGCCTGACACACACCGCCCCACACATGGTCAAAAAGGCACCGCGCCGCACCGCAGAACGCATCCTCGAGGTGACCCTGGACCTGTTCAACCGGTTCGGCGAGCCCAATGTGTCCACCACGCTGATTTCGGCCGAACTCGGCATCAGCCCCGGCAACCTCTACTACCACTACCCGGCCAAGGACGAGCTGATCAACGCCTTGTTCGACCGCTTCGAGAAGTCGCTCAACGACCTGCTCAACGCCGGCGACGACGTGCGCGATGTCGAGGACGCCTGGTTCTTCATGCACACCCTGTTCGAGCGCATCTGGGAGTTCCGCTTCCTCTACCGCGATCTCAACGACCTGCTGAGCAAGAACCACCGGCTGGAGACCCATTTCCAGGCCGTGCTCAAGAACAAGACCCGCGCCGTGCGCGCGCTGCTGGCAGGCATGGTGCGTGGCGGCGCGGTGTCCATCGACGCCCGCGAAATCGAGCCCACCGCCCACAGCATGGTGGTGGTGCTGACCTACTGGCTCAGCTACGAGTACGTGCGCGACCCGCGCCATGCGCTGGAGCCGGGCAATGCCCAGCAGGCGCTGATGCGCGGCGCCCACCACACCCTGCACCTGCTGGCCCCTTACCTCGAACCGGGCCAGCGCACGCACCTGCTGACCCTGGCCGGCGCCTACCGCAACGACACCTGACAACGCCCCCAGGCACCCACACACCACAAGGAGACCGACATGGCCAAATGGACCCCCTTCCCCCACGCCGGCGACTACGACTGGGACACCACCCGCCTGAAGAAGCAGTGGGCCCGCCTGCACCGGGGCGACTGCGAGCCGCTCCCCCAGGACGCCGCCGTGCTGGCCGCCTGGGTGCTGTTCCACAACGGCGAATTCCAGAAGGCGGCCGAAGCCGGCCTCAAGGCCGGCGGCGCGGGCATCACCGTGGCCAACAAGGCCACGGCCATCTACGCCAACTACCTGGAGCCCAGGGAAAAGGCCAAGCTCGAACTCTTCATGCAGGTGGCCGAGCGCGCCGAGGCACAGCAGTTGGACGACCCCGACAACGCCAACGCCTGCTACTGGCAGGCCTATGCGCTGGGCCGCTACAGCCAGGGCATCAGCGTGGCCAAGGCGCTGGCGCAGGGCCTGGGCGGCAAGGTCAAGGCCGCGCTGGAGCGGGCCATCGCGCTGGAGCCCAAACACGCCGACGCCCACATCGCGCTGGGCACCTTCCACGCCGAGGTGATCGACAAGGTGGGCGCGCTGATCGGCGGCATGACCTATGGCGCCAAGAAGGACACCGGCCTCAAGCTCTTCCAGGCCGCGGTCAAGCTCAACCCGAGCTCGGCGATCGCCTTGATCGAACACGCCAACGGCATGGTGATGCTCGAAGGCGACAAACGCATGAAGGAAGCCACCAAGCTCTACGAGCAGGCCGCCGCCTGCGAGCCGCTGGACGCGATGGAACGGCTGGATGTGGACATGGCCAAGGAAGAGCTGGAAGACGAGTGATCTGCGGCCTGGCGTGGAGCGGCCCGGCGCTGCGGCCCAGGCCCTCGCCCTCAAGCCAGCTCAGGCTTCCAGCCCCCAGGGCAGCATCATCGCCAGCGTCAGCAGCTTGGTGAACTCGGGCTCGAACTGGTCGATGATCTTCTGCGGCTCGGGACACAGGCCACTGTCGGTGATCAAACCGAACTGCACCCCGCCGCCATAGCTCAGGATGGACACGCCCAGGCCGATGTGTCCGGTCTGGGGCACCCAGAACATGTTCTGCTCCAGTGTCGCGCCACACAGGGTGAGCTTCTTCTGCGGCCCGGGCACGTTGGTCATCACGGCCGTGGTCTTGCGGTGGAACAGGCTCAGCAGCAGCTCCTGCACCGGCCGGGCCAGGGCGCCGGCGATGGACAACACGCCGTAGACCAGCAGCGGCTGGGTGCTGCCCTTGAGGCCGTGCATGCGGCGCTTGACCTCGTACAGGCGCTCGACCGGGTTCTCGATGCCGATGGGCAACACCAGCGGCACGATGCCGAAACGGTTGCCCAGCTTCCAGGCCTGGTCCAGCGGACGCAGGTTGACCGGCACCATGGCTCGGATTTCCTTGCCCTCGGTGGCTTCGCCCTGGCCGCGCAGGTAGGCACCCAGGGCGCCGGCCACGCAGCTCAGCAACACGTCGTTGATGGAACAGCCCAGGCCCTTGCCGATGGCCTTGACCTCGTCCAGCGGCAGCGGGTCGCACCAGGCCACCCGCTTGGTGGTACCGGCCTCGCCCTTGAGGCCGGTGGGCGAATCGTCGGGCATCAGCACCAGCTCGGCCAGGTCGCTCAGCACCTGCCCGCCCAGGCGCGCCATGTCGGCCGACTGGCCCAGTGTCTGCGCCAGACCCTCCTGCGGCCGCGACAACAGGTCCAGCGAGCGCGCGGCGCCATCGCCGGCGACGTTGATCGCCTTGACGGTTGCGCCGGTCAAGGGCTTGAGCACGTTGCCGGCCAGCCAGGTCTCGATCGCTCCCAAGGGATCGGGTGCCGGCGCCGCCGCGCCACGCCGGGGGCGCTCGGGCGGCGGCAAGCCGCCATCGAACAGGCTCATCATCACCGAGATCAGTGCGATGCCATCGCCGATGCAATGGTGGATGCGCGCGATCAGCGCCGAGCCGCCGTCGTAGGACTCGATCAGTTCGAACTGCCACAGCGGATGGCGCCGGTCCAGCGGCGTCATGGCCAGCTCGGCCACACGCGCCTGCAGCGCCTGGCGCTCGCTGTCGCCGCGCCGGCGACGCAGCCTGCCGCGCACCACGTGGTGAAGGATGTCGAACTGGCGGTCGCGCACCCAGGTGGCGCCGGCCGGGTCTTCCACCACCCGCTGCAGGAAACGCGGGTACTTGGACAGGCGTTCCAGCAGGCGTTCACAAAAGGCATCGAAGTCGACCCCGGGTCGGAACACCCACACACCCACGATGACCATCAGGTTCACGGGCGAGTCCATCCGCAGCCAGGCCGTGTCGACCTTGCTCATGCGCTCGCCCCGCAGGCCCAGCGTGCCAGTCACCGCGCGGGTGACACTTTTTCTCAGACTTGGGGCCATGGCCGGTGTGTCCACTTGCTGCTCCCTGCGCGACATGCGTGCTTGTGGTGTGAAAGCTCTATTGTGGGCGGTGAGCGGCCCGTAAGATACCGCCCGTGTCTACCCACTAACCCCAATCCCCGGAGACCTTCCATGGCCGACCTCCAAGCCACGTTCGACGCCGCCGTCGCGAATTCCAAGAACCTCAGCGAGCGTCCCGACAACGCCACCCTGCTCAAGCTCTATGGGCTCTACAAACAGGGCACCGCCGGCGACAACACCGAGAAGAAGCCGGGCTTCGGCGACATGGTGGGCCGCGCCAAGTGGGACGCCTGGAAAGCCCTCAAGGGCACCAGCAACAACGACGCGATGCAGCAGTACATCGACCTGATCAAAAGCTTGAGCTGAGCCCCCACGCTCCGCCTTGGGCGGTATCCCCGGTTGGGGTTGCTTCATTCGACGTTCAGGCCACCACCCCGCGCTCGCGCAGCGCGGCGATCTGCGCCTCGCTCAGACCCACCTCGCGCAACACGGCATCGGTGTCCTGCCCCAGCGCGGGGGCGTTGCGACGGTGGCCGCCGGGCGAGGCGCTCAGGCGCGGCACGAAGCCCGGCACCAACAGGTCGCTGCCGTCGTCCAGACGCACGGTGCGCAGCATGTCGCGCGCCGCGTAGTGGGGGTCGGCCGCGATGTCGGCCACGGTGTAGATCTTGCCAGCCGGCACCTCGGCCGCTTCCAGCGCCGCCAAAACCCCCTGGGCCGTGAGGCCCGCGGTCCAGGCGCCAATGGCGGCGTCCAGCTCGGCCACGCGGGCCACCCGCCCGGCGTTGTCCTGCAGGTCGGGCGCCTCGCCCAGATCGGGCCGGCCAATGCAGGCCATCAAGCGGCGGAAGATGCTGTCGCCATTGCCCGCGATCAGCACGTGGCTGCCATCGGCGCACAGGTAGGCGTTGGTGGGGGCGATGCCGGGCATCGCGCTGCCAGCCGGCCCGCGCACGGCGCCAAAGGCGCTGTACTCCGGCAACAGGCTTTCCATGCAGTTGAACACGGCCTCGAACAGGGCCACGTCCACCACCTGGCCGCGCCCACGTGGTGCCTCGTGCGACACAGTCCGGTGCCGGTGCTGCAGGGCCAGCAGGATGCCGATGACCCCATGCAGCGACGCCAGCGTGTCGCCGATGCTCACCCCCACCCGCACCGGCACCCGGCCGGGCTCGCCGCTGAGGTGGCGCAGGCCGCCCATGGCCTCGGCCACGACACCAAAACCGGGCCGGTCGCGGTAGGGCCCGGTCTGGCCGTAGCCGCTCACGCGCAACATGATCAGGGCCGGGTTCTGCCGCTGGAGCACTTCGGGGCCAAGTCCCCATTCCTCCATCGCGCCGGGGCGGAAGTTCTCGATCAGCACGTCGGCCTCGGCGGCCAGGCGGCGCACGATGTCCTGCGCCTCCGGCTGGCGCAGGTCCAGCGCCACCGAACGCTTGTTGCGCGCCTGCACCTGCCACCAGACCGAGGTGCCGTCCTTGACCAGGCGCCAGCCGCGCAGCGGGTCGCCGCCGCCGCGGCCGTTCCTGGGCGGCGGTTCGATCTTCACCACGTCGGCGCCAAAGTCGGCCAGGGTCTTGGCGGCAAAGGGGCCGGCGATGAGCTGGCCCAGCTCCACCACCTTGAGGCCCTGGAGCGGGCTGGGCAAGGGCGCGCTCATGGCGCCTTTTTCTTGCTGGCCTTGGCGGGCGAGGCCAGCAGCTGGTCGAGGTTCTTCACGATCTCGGCCTCGATCTTGTCCTTGAAGGCGCCCAGCAGAAACCCCAGCTTGGCGTCCAGCTCGAAGGCGGTCTTGCTGACCCGCAGGGTGCCGGTGACGCCGGAGCGCTTGAAACACACCTCGTCGGTGGCATCGCCTTCTTCGTAGGTGCACTCCATGCCAAATTCGTTTTCGGCCTGCTCGGCCCAGGCCCAGGCGACCTTGCGGGCCTTGGCCAGTCCGAGGGCGTGGTCGCGATGGATGTGAAGGTCGGCCATGTGGAAATCCTCTCTGTGGGGTCGCGGACTCAGCGGCTGCCCAGGGCCGCCCGCCGTTCGTCCTTGGGCAGCCGCGCGAGCGCGCGCACCGCATCATAAAACCGGGTGAAGTCGCGGCCCTCGCGTTCGAACAGCGCCTCGAAACCGGGCACCAGCTCGTCGTAGGCGGCCTGGGCGGCGAACAAGGCGTTGTTGGCCTGGCTGGCCCAGGGGTCGTAACCGGGAAAGCCGTTCCACTGCGCCTTCAGCGCGTCGTAGCGCTGGCGGAAATCGGCCATGGCCCGCTGCTTGGCGGCCAGGCGCTCGGCTCGGGTGGCCAACGCGTAGGCCGTCTGCAGCCGCTCGCGTGTGGCGCGCGCCAGCGCACGGAACTGCTGGCGGCGTTCGTCGAACCGCGCGTACTCGGCCCGCGCCGCCTCGCTGGCCGTGGCCTGCCAGCGCGCGCCGCCCAGGCGCTCCACCGCGGTGGCAAAGGATTCGTTGAACACCGTGTCGTCGCGCACGTACACCACCTGATGCGCCAGCTCGTGGAACAGCAGGCGCGCGAGTTCGCCCTCGGGGTAACCCAGAAAGGTGTTGAGCAGCGGGTCGCCCCCCATCCAGTTGGTCCAGCCCAGGGTGGAATAGGCCGGCACCGGGTAGACGCCCACCTCCACGTCTGGCTCGGCGTGGCGCACCTGCTCGGCAAAGGCACGTGCCTGCGCTTCATCGAAGTAGCCCCGGTAGCCGACACAGCCCAGAGCCAGGAAACACCACTGCTTGAGCTTGAGTTCGTCGTCGGGCGCGGCTACCACGTTCCACACCGCCGCGCGGCGCTGCAGGTCGGCGTAACGGGTGTAGCTGTTGTTGTCGGGCAGGCCCAGCTCGGTCACGGCAAAACGCCGCAACTGCTGTGCCTGGCGCAGCTTGGCGCGCAAGGCCTCGCTGGTGCGGCCGTCCGCCACCCAGTCGTCCACCGGCCGCGCCGCGCCCACCATCCGCAGGTGGCCACTGACCGATTGCCAGTAGTAGCTGGGGTCGGTGGTGGTGCTGCAGCCGCCGAGCAGCAGCACACACAGCACCAACCCACAAGCTCGCATCCGGCTATCCATTCCAAGAACACCCCACCTGCGCCGCATGAGATGGCCAGGCCGGGGGCACCGCCGGGCCGGCTCTGCCGGACGGCTGGTGCCGCCTCCTGGGGGGTGACGCGAAGCGGCGCGGGGGGGTCATGCCGATTCCACCTGCACATGGCAGTCGTAGAAAGTGGGCGCGCGGCCGATGTCGGTCAGGCGCTGGCTGGTGAGCTGGTTGACGTTGGTGCCGCGCTGGCCGAACTTGCGCCACCAGATACCCAGGCCATTGACCACCCCGGGTCGCGCGCGTTCGCTCACCCGCGCCACGCAGTGGTAGTCGCCGCGCTCGTTGAACACCCGCAGGTTGGCGCCATCGAGGATGCCACGCGGGGCGGCATCGGTCGGGTGGATCTCCAGCACCGGCTCGCGCTCGATGTCGCGCAGGCTTTTCACATTGACGAAGCTGGAGTTGAGGAAGTTGCGCGCCGGCGGCGAGATCATGGCCAGCGGGTAATCGGGGTGCGCGCCGCCCGGTTCGTTGTTGGGCAGGTGGTCGGGCAAGCCGTCCTGGCCCAGGGCGCGCAGGCCGCTGCTGTCAAAGGTGCACTTGCCCGTGTTGGTGGGAAAACCGCCGTGGGCAAACGGCGCCTCGGGCACCGGCAGCGAGACGAAACCTTGCGCGAGCAGGGTCTGGAAATCGACCTCGCGGCCAAAGGCCTGGCGGCACATCGCCTCGTCGCTGTCGTGGAAACAGGCGTCGGCAAACCCCAGGCGCTGGGCCAGGTCGCGGAAGATCTGGCTGTTGGGCCGTGCCTCGCCGACGGGCGCGATGGCCGGACGGTTGAGCAGCACGTCGGTGTGGCCGTAGCTGCTGTGGATGTCCCAGTGCTCCAGCTGTGTGGTCGCTGGCAGCAGGTAGTCGGCGTAATCGGCGGTGTCGGTCTGGAAGTGTTCGATCACCACGGTGAACAGGTCCTCGCGCGCGAAACCCGCCACCACCTTGCCGGACTCGGGCGCCACGGCCACCGGGTTGCTGTTGTAGACCACCAGGGCCTCGATGCGGGGGCCGAAGTCGCGCGAGGCCGGACGAAGCAGGTCGTCGCCGATGGTCGACATGTTGATCGTGCGTGGACGCCGCCCCGCCAGCAGATCGGGCCGCTGCAGCGCCGCGCGCTGGATGGGGAACTGGCTGGAGCTGCTCAGCAGCAGGCCGCCGGCCCGGTGGCGCCAGGCGCCCACCAGCGCGGGCAGGCAGGCCACGGCGCGCACGGCGTTGCCACCGCCGCGCACGCGCTGCATGCCGTAGTTCAGGCGGATCGCCACCGGCTCGCCCCGGGCAGCGGTCTCGCCGTAGTCGCGCGCCAGCTGGCGGATCTGCGCCACCGGCACGCCACACACCTCGGCGGCGCGTTCGGGCGGCCACAGCAAGGCGCGTTCGCGCAGCGCGTCCCAGCCCTCGGTGTGCTGGGCGATGTAGTCCTTGTCCAGCCAGCCGTGGGCGATCAGCTCGTGCATCAGCGCCAGCGCCAGCGCGGCGTCGGTGCCGGGCCGCAGGGCGATGTGTTCGTGGCACTTCTCGGCCGTCTCGCTTTTGCGGGGGTCGATGCAGACCAGTCTGGCGCCGCGCCGCTTGGCTTCCTGCGCCAGGCGCCAGAAGTGCAGGTTGCTGCCGATCGAGTTGCTGCCCCAGATCAGGATCAGCCGACTCTCTGAGAAAAACTCGACCTTCATGCCGACCTTGCCGCCGTAGGTGTGCGTCAGCGCCTCGGCGCCGGCGCTGGCGCAGATGGTGCGGTCCAGCAGCGAGGCGCCCAGGCGGTGAAAGAACCGCGCCGCCATGCCGTCGCCCTGCACCAGGCCCATGGTGCCGGCATAGCTGTAGGGCAGGATGGCCTCGGGGTGTTTGCTGGCAATGATCTGCAGCCGGGTGGCGATGGCATTGAGCGCCTCGTCCCAGCCCACGCGCTGGAAGCGCCCGCTGCCCTTGGGGCCGACCCGTTTCATGGGGTGCAGCAGGCGCTCGGGGTGGTAGGTCCGCTCGGGATACTTGGACACCTTGGCGCACAACACCCCGTCGGTCGGCCGGTGCTGCGGGTTGCCGGCCACCCGGATGGCCACGCCGTTCTGCACCGTGGTGAGCAGGGCGCAGGTGTCGGGGCAGTCGTGTGGGCAGGCGCCACGCACCGTCACCGGCGCGGACTCGTGAAGCGGGCTTGAACTCATGCCCCGGATTGTGCCGAATCGACCCCCGCCTGTGCAGTGGCATGGGCAGAGACCACGATGCGGCCACGGCCCGACGCTGCTAGGATGTTTGTTTACGCCTCAAACACTTTCGCCCGCCATGAAACTCATCGACAGCATCGTGACCCAGGCCGCCGGCATCGCCGCCGTGCGACGCGACATCCACGCCCACCCCGAACTGTGTTTCCAGGAAGTGCGCACCGCCGACGTGGTGGCCAGCAAGCTGACCGAATGGGGCATCCCCATCCACCGGGGCATGGGCACCACCGGCGTGGTGGGCATCGTGCACGGGCGCGATGGCGGTGCCAGCGGCCGCGCCGTGGGCCTGCGCGCCGACATGGACGCGCTGCCCATGCAGGAGTTCAACACCTTTGCCCACGCCAGCCAGCACGCCGGCAAGATGCACGCCTGCGGCCATGATGGCCACACGGCCATGCTGCTGGCCGCGGCGCAACACTTCGCCAAGCACCGCGACTTCGACGGCACCGTCTACCTGATCTTCCAGCCGGCCGAGGAAGGCGGCGGCGGCGCGCGCGAGATGATCAAGGACGGCCTGTTCGAGAAATTCCCCATGCAGGCCGTGTTCGGCATGCACAACTGGCCCGGCGCGCCGGTGGGCACGCTGGCGGTGAGCCCCGGCCCGGTGATGGCGTCGAGCAACGAGTTCAAGATCACCATCCGCGGCAAGGGCAGCCACGCGGCCCTGCCCCACAACGGCATCGACCCGGTGCCGGTGGCCTGCCAGATGGTGCAGGCCTTCCAGACCATCATCAGCCGCAACAAGAAGCCGGTGGACGCGGGCGTGATCTCGGTCACCATGATCCACGCTGGCGAGGCCACCAACGTGGTGCCCGATTCCTGCGAGCTGCAGGGCACGGTGCGCACCTTCACGCTGGAGGTGCTGGACCTGATCGAGAAACGCATGGAAGAGATCGCCCGCCACACCTGCGCGGCCTTCGACGCCAGCTGCGAATTCGAATTCGTGCGCAACTACCCGCCCACCGTCAACAGCGCGGCCGAGGCCGACTTCGCCCGCGAGGTGATGGCCAGCGTGGTCGGCGAAACGAATGTGCTGGTGCAGGAGCCCACCATGGGCGCCGAGGACTTCGCCTACATGCTGCAGGCCAAGCCCGGCGCCTATGTGTTCATCTCCAATGGCGACGGGGCCCACCGCGAGATGGGCCACGGCGGCGGCCCCTGCACCCTGCACAACCCCAGCTACGACTTCAACGACGACCTGATCCCGCTGGGCGCCACCTACTGGGTGCAGCTGGCCACGAAATGGCTGGCCCAGCCCACCCAGGCGTGAACGCACACAAGGACTTGCGATGATCGATGTGAACGCGGCCTTCTCGGCCCGCTACGCGCAGGCGCGCGTGAAGTTTCTCGAGGGCGCGGCCACGGCCGGCATGGCCATCCGGTCTTATGAGCACCCGCTCAAGGGCCGTGACGGCGAGACCCTGGCCATGGACGTGGCGCTGGACGGCCCGGCCGATGCGCAAAGCCTGCTCATCGTCAGCAGCGCCTGTCACGGTGTGGAAGGCTATTGCGGCTCGGGCGTGCAGGTGTTTGCCACCCACGACGCCGAATGGCGGGCCAAGGCGCGCGACGCAGGCGTGGCCGTGCTCTACATCCACGCGCTCAACCCCCACGGCTTCTCGCATGTGCGCCGGGTCACGAATGAAAACGTGGACCTGAACCGCAACTTCCAGGACTTCTCACAGCCCTTGCCGGTCAACCCGGCCTATGCCGAGATCCACCAGTTGCTGCTGCCGGCGCAGTGGCCGCCCACGGCCGAGAACGAAGCCGCCATCGCGGCCTACATCGCCCAGAACGGCCTGGCCAAGTTCCAGGCCGCCGTCTCACAGGGCCAGCACCAGTTTGCCGACGGCCTGTTCTTCGGCGGCACCGCGCCCACGTGGAGCAACACCACCCTGCGCGAGGTGCTGCGCCGCTACGGCCGCCAGGCCCGCCGCATTGCCTGGATCGACCTGCACACCGGCCTGGGGCCCAATGGCCTGGGCGAGCGCATCTTCGCCTGCAGGGACGATCAGGCCGCGTTCGAACGGGCCAAGGCCTGGTGGGACCCCCAGGGCGACACACGCATCACCTCCATCTACGACGGCTCGTCGACCTCGGCCTTCCTGACCGGTCTGATGTGGATCTCGATCTACGAAGAATGCCCGCAGGCCGAATACACCGGCATCGCCATGGAATACGGCACCCTGCCCTTCAACGAGGTGAGCCAGGCGCTGCGCGCCGACCACTGGCAACATCTGCACCCCGAGGCGCCGGCCGATCTGCGCCAGGCCATCAAGCAGCAGCTGATGGACGCCTTCTACACCGACACCGACGCCTGGCGCGGACAGATCATCAGCCAGGCGCGGCAGGCGATGTTCCAGGCGGTGGATGGGTTGTCGGGCTGACACGCTCCGGCGCCGGGCCGCCCCAAGCCGGATCAGCCCCCTCGGGGGGCAGCGACCCGCGCGGCGGCGGAGCGTGGGGGTCAGCCGAAACGGCGAGAGGCGATTTCGAGCAGCCCGTCGAAAATCAGGCTCTCGACCAGCTCGCACTGCACCGACATGCTGGGGGCCATCTTCCAGCCTGCGCCGCCGGTCATGAAGACCACCGGCGCCTCGCCGGTGTGGCGGGCTAGGTTTTCCACCATGCGCTGCACCGCGCCGGCGATGGCGAAGGTGCCGCCGCTGGTGAGGGCATCGCTGGTGTTGGTGGGAAAGTCGCGCACCTCGCCGGTGGGCACGTGCAGGCCGGCGGTGCCCGACTCCAGCGCCCGCAACATGATGCCGTGCCCCGGCAGGATGATGCCGCCCAGGAAACGGCCACTGGCGTCGATGGCTTCGACCGTCACCGCCGTGCCCACCATCACCACCACACAGGGAGCGTGGCGGCCGCTGGCGCGCAGGTGCCGCAGGGCGCCGATCATGGCGACCCAGCGGTCCGAGCCCAGGCGCGCCGGGTGGTCGTAGCCGTTGACCAGCCCGGCCTCGGCGACGCCCGACACCACCCACTGCGGCGTGGTGTCCCACAGCTCCAGTTGCTCCTCGACACGGCGCTTGACCGCATCGCCCGCCACCACGCAGCCCAGCACGCGGCGGGGCACCGGCAGCGCGGCCCAGTCGCCCTCGGCCAGCGTCTCGATGTTCTCCAGGAACTGCGCACCCTGCGCCAGCAGGCGCGCGCCCGCCTGGGGATGTTCGTACATCGCCCACTTCAGGCGGGTGTTGCCCACGTCCAAAGCCAGAAAAGTCATGGACGCATTATGACCAAGGGGTGACTGGGGTTTTCCCCGCCCGGCTCAGCTGGACAGTTTGGGCCGGGGGATGGGGCACCGCTGTTCATAGGCACGTGCGGCGCGCAAGACCCGGGCATCGCCAAACATCGGGCCGACGAACTGCAGGCCCACGGGCAGGCCATCGCGCGTGAGACCACACGGCACGGTGCAGGCCGGCTGCTGGGTCAGGTTGAAAGGGTAGGAAAACGGCGTCCAGCCCAGCATGGCCTCGGGGGTCATGGGGGTGTGCCCGGCCGGCCGGGCATCGAAGGCCGGCACCGCCACCGTGGGGGTCACCAGCAGGTCGAAGCGCGTCATGAACTGGCGCATCTGGGAACCCAGGGCGCCGCGGCGCTGGTTCAGCTGCTGCACCTGCAGCGCGCTGTAGCGGGCCCCGATTTCGGCTTCGGCTCGGAAGTCGGGGTCGGTCAACGCTTGCTGCTCGGCGTTCAGCGTGTTCCACACCGTCCAGGCACCCAGGAACCACAGGCCGGTGGTGATGTCCAGCGGGTCGTCAAAACCGGGGTCCACCTGCTCGACCACCGCACCCAGGTCGGCCAGCTGCAACACCGCGGCGGCCACCGCGGCGGCCACCTCGGGGTGCACGTTCCTGGCGTAGCCCAGCGTGGGCGAATACGCGATGCGCCAGCCCCGAATGCCGTCGTCCAGGCCCTGCAGGTAGTCTGCCGGGTCGGGCGGCAGCGATGTCCAGTCGCGCGCATCGGGCTCCTTGAGCACGTTCATCATCAGCGCCGCATCGCGCACGTCCATGGTGTGGGGCCC
This sequence comes from Hydrogenophaga sp. OTU3427, assembly GCF_038440225.1. Lineage (NCBI taxonomy): Bacteria > Pseudomonadati > Pseudomonadota > Betaproteobacteria > Burkholderiales > Comamonadaceae > Hydrogenophaga > Hydrogenophaga sp. OTU3427. Next base: position 87,109 of record NZ_JASATI010000010.1, read on the forward strand.
CAGGTGGGCCACGCTGCCGAAGGGCGACAGCGGGTAGGCCGGCACGCGGCCAAAGCTGGGCTTCAATCCAAAGTTGCCACAAAAGGCCGCCGGGATGCGCACGCTGCCGGCGCCGTCGGTGCCCACGCTCAGCGGCCCCATGCCGGCGGCCACGGCGGCGGCCGTGCCGCCCGAGGAGCCGCCCGGTGTCTTGGCCGGGTTCCAGGGGTTGCGGGTGATGCCGGTCAGCGGCGAGTTGGTCTCGCCCTTGCAGCCAAATTCAGGCGTGGTGGTCTTGCCCAGCAACACCGCGCCGGCCTCGCGCAGCCGGGCGGTGGCGGGCGCGTCCACGTCCCACGCCTGCTTCGGGTCCACGGTGTGGCTGCCGCGCAGGGTGGGCCAGCCGCGCGTGAGGATCAGGTCCTTGATGGAGGTCGGCACACCATCGAGCGGACCACAGGGTGCACCCTGTTGCCAACGCGCTTCGCTGGCGCGCGCGCTGGCCAGGGCGGCCTCGTGCGCCACATGGCAGAAGGCGCGCAGCGCGGGGTTGTGGCGGTCGATGCGGGCCAGCACGGCCTGGGTGGCCTGGACCGGCGAGGCCTGGCCGCTGCGGTACAGATCAAGCAGCTGCGAGGCGCTGCAGTCGGCCAGGTCGGTGGGTGTGCTCATGGAGGGCCTCAGGGGGTGTTTCAGGGGGTGCGGCGGGTGGTGGCGGGGAGTTTTTTCCAGGGCAGGTCGGCGGGGTCGGCGGCCATGGGGCCGGCGGCCTTGGCCACGATCACGCGCGAGGCGATGGGCGTGAAATCGGCGCGGAAGTGGTTGGAGCTTTTCACCACGATGAGCTTCATGGCCTCGGGCGTGATGCCCACCAGGCGCAGCAGCTCGCGGTCCAGCAGCTGCATCTTGCCGCTGACCACGGCCACGAGGATGCCGTCGATGTCCAGGCAGGCGCTGGCGCCCAGCTCCACCGTGAGGCCGGTCATCATGACGCCCTTGAGCACACAGTGGCCGTCGCTGACCGCACGCACGGTGAAGCGGCCCACCACCGGCGCATCGCTGGCCTGGCCGGTGTAGGTGGGCACGGCACGGCCGAGCGACAGATCGATCTGCGCGCCCACCCCGGCGACCACCGCGGCCTGCGCGGCCTCGGGATCGAACAGCAGGCCCAGGGCCACGCGGCCGGGGAAACGCTGGCCCGCGTGTTGCTGCAGCAGGGCGTGCAGCATGCCGGTGGTGTTGCTGTCGCCACCGGCGCCGGGGTTGTCCTGGGTGTCGGCCAGCACCACGGGCTTGTCGCTGCGGGCGGCCAGGTCCAGCGCGGCTTCCACCGCCTCGCGCGCGTCCAGCCAGTCGGGCCGCCATTGCGTGGGCTCTGCCACACGGGCGTAGAGCAGCTCGCCGGCCAGCTGGGCCTGCTCGCCATAGCCCCAGACCACGGCGCCACATTCGGCGAAGTCGGCGGCCGGGAAGCCCATGCAGAAGCTCAGCATGGCGCCGTGGTCGCCATCGAGCGCGCGCAGGTAGGCGTAGAGCGTCTGGGCCGGCTCCATCCAGGTGCTCTGGGCGTTGAGCGGGATCAGAAAGGGCAGGCGGCGCCAGAACAGCGCCTCGCGCCGGCCCAGGGCCAGGCGACGTTGCAACAGCTCGGCCGCCAGGGCGCCGGTGTCGGCCATGTCCACATGGGGGTAGGTGCGGTAGGCCACCAGCGCGTCGGCTTCGTGCAGCATGCGCTCGGTGACGTTGGCGTGCAGGTCCAGGCTGGCGACGATGGGCAGGTCCGGCCCCACCAGGGCACGGATGCGGGCCAGCAGCTCGCCCTCGCTGTCGTCGGCGTGTTCGGCCACGGCCGCGCCGTGCAGGTCGAGGTAAACCGCGTCCAGTCCCTGCGCCAGTGCCGCTCGCACGTCGTCGAGGATGGCGGCGCTGATGCGCTCGAAGGCGTCCTGCGTGACGTAGGACGAGGGCGTGGCGCCGGCCCAGGCCGAGGGCAGCAAGGTCCAGCCGTTGCGGCGTGCGGCCTGGATGAAGCCGCCGACGGGAATGTTGGCCCCGGCCAGCTGCTCGACCATGGCCTGGCCACGCACGAAGGCGGGAAAGGTTTCACCGGCCTCGAAGGCGGCCCAGTCGGCCAGGCTGGGGGCGAAGGTGTTGGTCTCGTGCTGGTAGCCGGCGATCAGGATGCGGGTCAAGGTGTGTCTCCGTGGGCCACGGCAGCGGGTGCGAAGTTGTGGCCGGGCGCGGCCTCGAACAGGCGCCGTGTGTAGTCTTGTTGGGGGTGAGCGTACAGCTCGGCCGTGCGCCCCTCTTCGACGATGTGGCCCTGGTGCATGACGATCACGCGGTCGCACAGCTGGGCGGCCACGCGCAGGTCGTGGGTGATGAAGAGCAGGCCCAGGCCCAGCTCGGCCTGTATCTCGCGCAGCAGCGCCATGATCTGCGCCTGCACGCTCACATCGAGCGCGCTGACCGCCTCGTCGGCCACCAGCACCTGGGGCTTGCAGGCCAGTGCACGGGCAATGGCCAGGCGCTGGCGCTGCCCGCCCGAAAACTGGCTGGGGTAGCGCAACAGCCCCTCGCGCGGCAAGCGCACCTGGTCCATCAGTTGCGCGGCCAGGGCCTCGGCCTCGGCACGTGGCGTGCCGAAGTTGAGCGCCCCTTCGATCAGGGCCTCGCCGATGCGCAGCCGCGGGTTGAGCGAGCGGTTGGGGTCCTGGAACACCACCTGCACGCGGCTGCGCAGCGGACGCAGCCGGCCTTCGGGCAGGCGCGCGACCTCGGCATCGCCCCAGAACATGTGGCCCTCGGTGGGCTCGATCAGGCGCATCAGGCAACGCGCCAGCGTGGACTTGCCGGAGCCCGATTCGCCGACGATGCCCACCGTCTCGCCGGCCCGCACGGCCACGCTGGCGGCGTCGAGCGCGCGGGTCAAGCGGGCACGGCCCAGCCAGTCGTGGGCGGTGTAGGTCTTGCTCACGCCCTCACCGCGCAGCAGCGCCGGGCCGGTGGGTTCGGGCCGCGCCGGCGGCGGCGTGATGGCCGGCACGGCCGCCAGCAGCATGCGGGTGTAGTCGGCCTGCGGACGCAGCAGCACGTCGTCGCGGGTGCCCCGCTCCACCGCGCGGCCCTGGTGCATGACCAGCACCTCGTCGGCGATGTCGGCCACCACGCCCATGTCGTGGGTGATGAACAGCACCGCGCTGCCCTGCTCCTGCTGCAACTGCTGGATCAGGCGCAGGATCTCGCGCTGTGTGGTCACATCGAGTGCGGTGGTCGGCTCGTCGCAGATCAGCAGCGCGGGCTTGAGGATCACCGCCATGGCGATGACGATGCGCTGGCGCTGGCCGCCGCTGAGCTGGTGCGGGTAGCTGCGCGCCATGCGTTCCGGGTCGGGCAGCTTGACGCGGGTCAGCATGTCCAGCACGGCCTGGCGGCGCTTGGCCGCCGGCCAGTCGGTGTGGGTGCGCAGCAGTTCGTCGATCTGGTCGCCGCAGTTCATCACCGGGTTGAGCGCGGTCATGGGTTCCTGGAACACCATGCCCATGGTCTGGCCGCGCAACTGGCGCAGGCGAGCGGACGTGGCCGCCCGCAGGTCCTCGCCCTTGAGCGCGATGCGCCCGCCGGCCACGCGCAGCTCGCGTGGCAGCAGGCCCATGGCGGCGGTGGACATGACCGACTTGCCGGAACCCGATTCGCCGACCACACACAGGGTGCGGCCGGGCGCGATGGACAGGCTGACACCGTCCACGGCGTGGGCGCGGTCGGCCCCGGGCGGCAGCGCCACCTGCAGGCCTTCGATCTGGAGCACGGGTGCTGGGGTCATGGGGTCACACCCGCTTGGCGAACTTGGGGTCGAGCACATCGCGCAGCCCGTCGCCCAGCAGGTTGATGGCCAGCACCGTGGGCACCAGGAACAGCGCCGGGAACAGGACGTTGCCCGGGTACTGGCTGAACTGCACGCGGCCCTCGGCCATGATGTTGCCCCAGGTCGGCACGTCGGCCGGCAGGCCCAGACCCAGGAAACTCAGGATGGCCTCGGTCAGCACCGCGCTGGCGGCGATGAAGGTGCCCTGCACGATCAGCGGCGCCAGGGCGTTGGGCAGGATGTGCCGCCACAGGATGGTGGGCGTGGGCGTGGCCAGGGCGCGGGCCGCCTCCACAAAGGGCTCCTCGCGCAGCGTGAGCACCAGCGAGCGGACCAGGCGCGTGACGCGCGGGATCTCGGGCACGGCGATCGCCACCACCACCGTCCACAGCTGGGCGCCCAGCGCCGCCACCAGGGCGATGGCCAGCAGGATGGCGGGGATGGCCATCATGCCGTCCATGAAGCGCATCAGCACCGCATCGACCGCACGGAAGTAGCCCGCCAGCATGCCCAGCAAGGCACCGACGACGATGGCCACGCTGGCGGTGAACAGGCCCACCAGCAGCGACACCCGGGTGCCGTACAGCACGCGGCTGTAGATGTCGCGCCCGGCGTTGTCGCTGCCCATCCAGAAGGTGTGGGGCACGACCTCGCCGCTGGGCAGGGCGAACTCGCCACGGACACCCGAGGCGGTGTTGATGTGGCCGAAGTCCATGGCCGAAGGCTCGACCGTGCCCAGCCAGGGCGCGGCGGCCGCGACGAACAGCAGCAGGCCCAGCACCACGGTGCCGAAGCGGATGGCGTTGTTGCGCCAGAGTTTTTGAAGGACACCCATGTCAGTACCGAATGCGGGGGTCTAGGACGAGATAGCTCAGATCCACGAGCAGGTTGATCAGCACGTACAACACGCTGAACACCAGCACCAGGCCCTGGATGACGGGGAAGTCGCGGTTGAGCACCGCATCCACCGTGAGCGAGCCCAGGCCGGGGATGGCGTAGACGGTTTCGGTCACCACCACACCGCCGATCAGCAGCGCCACGCCGATGCCGACCACGGTGACAATGGGCACGGCCGCGTTGGCCAGCGCGTGGCGCAGCAGCACGGCGGACTCGCCCACCCCCTTGGCGCGCGCGGTGCGGATGTAGTCCTCGGTCAGCGCCTCCGACACGCTGGCCCGCGTGACCCGCGCGATCAGCGCCACGTAGATGGTGCACAGCGTGATCCAGGGCAAGACCAGTTGCTGCGCCCAGGCCCAGGCACCTTCGGACGACGGCCCGAACAGCCGCCGGTAGCCCTGCACCGGCAGCCAGTTGAGCTGGATGGCGAACACGTAGATGAGGATGTAGCCGACCACAAACACCGGCACCGAAAAACCCAGCACCGAAAAGCCTGACAACAGCCGGTCCAGCCAGCCCCCCATGCGCCACGCCGCCAGCGTGCCCAGCGGCACCGCCACCAGCACCGCCAGCACGATGGTGCCCAGGGCCAGCGACAGCGTGGGTTCAACACGCTGCAGGATCAGTTCGGTGACCGGTTTGCTCAGGTAGTACGAATACCCAAGATCACCCTGCAACACGCCGCCGAACCACAGGCCAAACTGCGCCAGCAGCGAACGTTTGAGGCCCAGCTGCTCGCGGATGCGCTCGATGTCGTCGTTGGTGGCGCTGTTGCCAGCGATCACCGCCGCCGGGTCGCCCGGGGTCAGCCGCAGGATGAGGAACACCACCACGGCCACCACCAGCAACACGGGGATGATGGCGAGCAGTCGCTTCAGAAGAAATCTCAGCACGCGCCCTCCCTGGCGTCATGTATCGAAAGCGAGGTCTGTCGGGTGGACACCGCCGGGCCGGCTCTGCCGGACGGCTGGTGTCGCCCCCTTGAGGGGGGATGCGGCCACGCGCAGCGGGCAAGCAACGGGGTTGGTCTCAGTTCTTCTTGATGTTCCAGTACACCTGCGCCCCCGCCGGCACCAGCCCCGAGATGTTGTCGCGCAGGGCCGCCGGGTTGTTGTACTGGCCCAGGTGCACATGCGACGCGGTCTCGATGGCGCGCAGTTGCAGCTGCTCGGCCAGTTTCTTCTTCTCGGCGTCGGTCGTGGCCTGCGAGAACTTGACCTTGAGCTCCTCGATCTGCTTGTCGTCCTGCCAGCCGAACCAGCCCTTGTCACCGGCCGCGTTCATCATGGCCATGGTCAGCGGGTTCTGGATGTCACCGGCGGTCCAGGCGGTCATGAAGGCGTTCCAGCCGCCGGCGGCAGGGGCGTCCTTCTTGGCGCGGCGCGCCACCAGGGTGGCCCAGTCCATCTGCTGCATGTCGACCTTGAAGCCGGCGGCTTCGAGCTGCTGCTTGGCCACCAGCGGCAGCTTGGCGATGGAGGCCAGGTCGGTCGGGCGCATCAGCAGCACGGGCTCGCCCTTGTAGCCGGCGTCCTTGAGCATCTGCGCGGCCTTCTTGGGGTCGGCGCTGCCGGTGTAGTAGCCGGTGTTGTCGCTGGCGTAGGGCGTGCCACAGGGGAACATGCTCTTGCAGAACTTGTACATGCCCGGGGTGCCCACCTGCGCCTTGAGGTGTTCGGCCTGGCCCAGCGCCACCATGGCGGCCTGGCGGATCTTCACGTTGTCGAACGGCGGCTGGGTGTGGTTAAAACGGAAGATGTACTGCAGGCCGGCCGGCTGCGCGTCGACGATCTGCACGCCCTTGGTGGACTTGAGCGAGGCGTACTGTTCGAAGGTGGGCTGTTCGATGATGTCGACCTCGCCCGCCACCAGTGCGTTGAACTGGGTCTGCGGGTCGCGGATGATGACCCACTCGACCCGGTCCAGGTAGACCGGCTTGCCGCCGGCGGTGCCACTGGGCGCCTCGCTGCGCGACTGGTACTTGTCGTTCTTGACGTAGACCAGCTTCTCGCCCGGCTTGTATTCGGCCTGCACGAACTTGTAGGGGCCGGATCCGATGTTGTCCTTGATCTGCTCGCTGCCGGGCGTGGCGGCGATGCGCGCGGGCATGATGAAAGGCACGTTGCTGGACGGCTTGCCCAGCGCTTCGAGCATCACACCAAAGGGCTGCTTGAGCTTGATGACAAAGGTCTTGGCATCGGGCGTGGCGTAGTCGGTCACGGTCTTGGCGAGCACCCCGCCGAAGCTGTCGCGGCTGGCCCAGCGCTTGATGGACGCCACCACGTCGGCGCTGGTGACCGGCGCGCCATCGTGGAACTCCAGGCCGTCGCGCAGAGTGAAGGTCCAGGTCAGGTTGTCCTTGCTGACGTTCCACTTGTCCACCATCTGCGGCTTGACCGCGCCGCTGGCGTCGGTGCCGAACAGCGTGTCGTAGATCATGTAGCCGTGGTTGCGGGTGACGAAGGCGGTGGACCAGATCGGGTCCAGGATGGTCACGTTGGCATGGGGCACGACCCGCAGGGTCTTGGCCTGGGCGTGCGCCGCCAGCGGCGACAGCAGACCAGCGGACAGGGCCATCGACAAGGCAGCATGTGCCGACAGGGACACCAGGGAACGACGCTTCATGGACACTCCAGTCAGAATGTGGATGGGTTGAAACTTGAAACTTCAAACATCAGCGGTCACAGCCGCAATATAGCGCCAACATGACAATGCCTGATCCCGACTTAACCCTGATGCATGCCGACGCGTTGTCGCAGGCGATACACCACAAGCGGGTGTCGTGCCGCGAGGTGATGGTGGCCACGCTGGCACGCATCGAACGCGTCAACCCGCGCTTCAACGCCATCGTCAGCCTGCGCGACAGCGACGCGCTGCTGGCCGAGGCCGACGCCTGCGACGCCGAGCTGGCGCGGGGCCACAGCCGGGGCTGGATGCATGGCATGCCGCAGGCGATCAAGGACCTGGCCAACACCGCCGGCCTGCCCAACACCCAGGGCTCGCCGCTGCTGCGCCGGTTCGTGCCGGCCGAAGACGGCCTGATGGCGGCGCGCATGAAAGCGGCCGGCTGCATCGTCATCGGCAAGACCAACACGCCCGAGTTCGGCCTGGGCTCGCACACCTTCAACGAAGTCTTTGGCGCGACACGCAACGCTTTCAACCCCAGCAAGTCTGCTGGCGGCAGCAGCGGCGGTGCGGCGGTGGCCCTGGCCCAGCACCTGCTGCCGGTGGCCGACGGCTCGGACTTCATGGGCAGCCTGCGCAACCCGGCCGGCTGGAACCATGTCTTCGGCCTGCGCCCCTCACAAGGCCGTGTGCCCATGTGGCCGGCCAACGATGTGTGGCTGGCCCAGCTCGGCACCGAAGGCCCCATGGGCCGCAGCGTGCGCGACGTGGCCATGCTCTTGTCCATCCAGGCCGGCCACGACCCACGCTCACCGTTGAGCATCGCCCAGGACGGCCACGCCTTTGCCGCGCCGCTGGACAGCGACCCCAAGGGCCAGCGCATCGGCTGGCTGGGCGACCTGAACGGCCACCTGCCCATGGAGGCCGGTGTGCTGGAGGTCTGCGAACAGGCGCTGCGCCGCTGCGCCGACATGGGCTGTGTGGTGGAGCCCACGGCCCTGGGCATGGATCCGTCGGCGGTGTGGGACTGCTGGCTGGTCTGGCGCCAGGCCCTGGTGGGGCCACGCATCGCGCCGCACCTGGTCAACCCGAAGAACCGCGCCCACGTCAAACCCGAGGCGCTGTGGGAACATGACCAGGCGCAACAGCTGACGGGCCCCCAGTTCAACCGCGCCAGTGCCCAGCGCACGCGGCTGCACCAGCAGATGCGTGCCTTGTTCGAGCGCTTCGATGTGTTGGCGCTGCCGGTGGCCCAGGTCTGGCCCTTCGACGTCGAGCAGCGCTGGCCCGACACGGTCGCGGGCCGCCCCATGGACACCTACCACCGCTGGATGGAGGTGGTGATCTACGCCACCCTGGCCGGGCTGCCGGCCATCAGCGTGCCGGCCGGCTTCGGTGCCCAGGGCCTGCCCATGGGCCTGCAGCTGATCGGCAAGCCGCAGGGCGATTTCGCCCTGCTGCAGCTGGCCCACGCCTACGAACAGGCGGCGGCCGAGCTGCTGGCCATCAGGCCGCCCGAGAACGCGTGAGGTCCAGCGCGGCCAGCGCCATGATCTGGGCCGAGTCGACCAGCTCCTGGATGCCCACGTACTCGTCGGGCTGGTGGGCCAGGTCGAGGATGCCGGGGCCGTAGGCGATGCAGTCGCGCAGCTGGCCGGTGCGCACGATGTGTTTCTGGTCGTAGGTGCCGGGGCTGGCGATGAAGCTGGGCTCGCGCCCCAGCACGCGGGCGATGGCCTTGGCCGTGGCCAGCACCACCGGCGCGTCCTGCGGCGTGGCGGTGGGCACAAAGGCCATGATGTCGCGCACGCCGTAGTCGAAGCCCGGGCGCGTGCGCTTGAGTTCGTCCAGCATGTCGACGATTTCCTGCTTCACGGCGTCGAGGTTTTCCTCGGCGATGAAGCGGCGGTCGAGCACGGCGCGGCAGCTGTGCGCCACCACCGGCGCGGGCAGGTCGCCGACGGGTTCGCCGCGGGCGTTGAGGGCGTAGTGCTGCTCCACCTGGCCGCCGTGGATGGCGTTGATGTTGAGCGTGCTCACGCGCGCACCCGGCGGCTCCACCGGCACGGCGGTGTGGCGCTGCTTCAGGCGCGGCTGCAGCTGGATTTCGAGCAGGTGGATGAAAGCGGCCATGTGGTGGATGGCGCTGTCGCCCAGGAAGGGCATGGAGCCGTGGGCGATGCGGCCCTTGGTTTCGACCTCACCCCACCAGACGCCGCGGTGGCCCAGGCAGATGCGGTCCACGCCCAGGGGCTCGGGGATGATGACATGGTGCACGCGGGGGCGGCTGAAATAGCCCTTGCCGGCCAGAAAACCCACCCCACCGAAGCCGCCCGATTCCTCGTCCACCGTGCCGCTGATCTCGAGCGCGCCGCGCAGGGGCAGGCCGGATTGCAGCAGCGCCTCGCAGGCGATGACGCTGGAGGCCAGGCCGCCTTTCATGTCGCAGGTGCCGCGCCCGTAGACCTTGCCGTCACGCACCTCGCCGCCAAAGGGGTCGGTGGTCCAGCCGCTGCCGGCCTCGACGACGTCGACGTGGCTGTTGAAGTGCACACATTCGCCCGGCTGGCCGCTGTCGTAACGCGCGACGACATTGATGCGCGGGTGCGCGTCGCTGTCGCCGGGCGCGCCGTGTGCACGGATGTACTCGACCTGGAAGCCGCTTTTTTGCAGCCGCTCACCCAGGAAGCGGGCACAGGCCTCGTAGTGGTCCCCCGGCGGGTTGGTGGTGGGGATGCGGACCAGGTCCTGGGTCAGCGCGGTGACGTCGTCGCGCTGGGCGGCGATCCGTTGCAGGAGGGCGTCGGTGTTCATGGCTGCAGTTTAGGGGGAGTGGTGGGGTTGCGCTGGGCCGGTTGCGATCGGCCATTGTTGGTGGGATCGGTGCGGCGAGGTGCCCTGCGCCGCGACTGTCCCCCGCCGGCTGCGCCGGCTCCTCCTTTATGTCGCCCTGCAGGGCACCCCGCCACACCGATCTGCAGATATGTCCGCACGCGAACGCAGGCGCGCCATCGCCCGGGCGGAAAGCACCGGGTGGCCCACGCAGTGAGGTAAAGAAGGAGGAGCGCGAAGCGCTCCGGGTGACACGAACGGAGTGGGCCACCAGGTGATTTCCGCCAGCGAGTGCCAACCAACCAACCAACAAACAAACAGACAGACAGACACTTCAGTTCTGCCGCCAAGGCAAGCCATGCAGCCGCCACCCGCCGCGCCGCCCCCGGTGGGCATCCGCATCCGGATCGCCCTCGAAACCTTCGAGGATGTTGTAGGCCTCCAGCCCCAGTTCGGTGGCCCGCTTGGCCGCCGCGATCGAACGCACGCCGCTGCGGCACAACAGCACGGCCTTCTTGCCGGCGGGCACGGCGGCGCGCAGCCCTTCGTCAAAGCCAGCGTTCATGGCCATGCCCGGCCACTGTTTCCAGGCCAGCGCCACGGCGCCGGGCACAAAACCCACCCACTCGCGCTCGGCGTCGGTGCGCACGTCCACCAGCACCGCCTCGCCCGACTGCACCCACTGCCAGGCCAGCTGCGGCGACACATCGCCCGCGTAGCCGCCGGCTGCGCGCGGCTGCATCAGCTCCGCGCCATCGGCGTCGTGGCGGATGCCGGAGGTCAGATTGGCCGGCACCGCTTCGTCGATGCGCTTGGGCTTGGGCAGGTTCAGCGCCCGCATGATGGCCACAAATTCGGCTTGCGACTTACCGGCCACACGGGCGTTGTGCGCCTTTTCGTGGCCGATGGTGGAGCGCTTGTGGCCCTTGTAGTCGTGCCCAGGCCACACCACCGTGGCGTCGGGCAGGGCGAACAAGACCTCGGTCAGGCTGTGGTACAGGTCCTCGGCGCTGCCCGACTGGAAATCGGTGCGCCCGCAGCCGTTGATCAGCAGGGTGTCGCCCGTGAACACATGGTGTTCGTCGCCCAAGGACCACACATAGCTCATGCTGCCCGCCGTGTGGCCGGGCGTGTGCAGGGCGCGGATCTTCTGCCCGCCGAAGGCCAGCTCGTTGCCATCGCGCAACTGCACCGCCGCGGTGGTGATGCCACAACCCGCGGGGGCCGCCGTCTTGGCGCCCGCAAGTTCGGCCAGCTGGCCGGCGCTGGTGATGTGATCGGCGTGGGCATGGGTTTCCACCGTCCAGGCCAGTTGCAGGCCGTGGTCCTTGAGACAGGCGAGATCGCGCTCGATCTGCTCGTCCACCGGATCGATGATGAGGGCCTGGCGGGTGGCGGGATCGAACAGCACATAGGTGTAGGTGCTCGAAGCGGGATCGAAAAGTTGGATGGGCTTCATGGGAATCCTGACACGAAACGGACAAATCGGTGGCCATTCTCGCCCACCGGGGACAGGGATTTCCGGGGTGACACCGGCCGCGCACTGCAGTACCATTGCGAGTTGACGTTTACGTAAACGTCAATCAGACCCTCCCCACGGCCGCCTTTTCCTCCAGACCGCCATGACCGACCTGTCCGCCGAATTCAAAGCCCTGGCCAACTACCGCCCCACCCACAAGGTGCGTTTTGTCACCGCCGCCAGCCTGTTCGACGGCCACGACGCGGCCATCAACATCATGCGCCGCATCCTGCAGAGCATGGGCGCCGAGGTCATCCACCTCGGCCACAACCGCAGCGTGGACGACGTAGTGACCGCTGCCCTGCAGGAAGACGCGCAGGGCATCGCCATCAGCTCCTACCAGGGCGGGCACGTGGAGTACTTCAAGTACATGGTGGACCTGCTCAAGGCGCGCGGCGGCGCCCACATCCAGGTGTTCGGCGGCGGCGGCGGCGTCATCGTGCCGCCCGAGATCCGCGAACTGCAGGCCTATGGCGTGACGCGCATCTACAGCCCCGAGGACGGCCAGCGCATGGGCCTGGCCGGCATGATCGGCGAGATGGTGATGCGCTGCGACCAGGACCTGGCGCCCTACGCACCCACGTCGGTGCAGGCCATCCAGGGCCACGGTGAAATGAACTGGCGCGCCCTGGCGCAACTGATCACGGTGCTGGAAAACGGCAAGGCCGATGGCGCGCTGGTGGACCAGCTGCGCGACGCCGCGAAGAACACCCGCGTGCCCGTGCTGGGCATCACCGGCACCGGCGGCGCCGGCAAATCCTCGCTCACCGACGAGCTGATCCGCCGTTTCCGCCTGGACCAGAACGACAGCCTGCGCGTGGCCGTGATCTCCATCGACCCCTCGCGCCGCAAGAGCGGCGGCGCGCTGCTGGGCGACCGCATCCGCATGAACGCCATAGGACCGTGGGCCCCCACGCTTGCCGCTGCGCGTGCGGCGCTGCCCCCCGAGGGGACGTCCGCCGGCTTGGGGCGGCCCGGCGCCGGCGGTGGCGACAGCGGCCAGCGCGTGTTCATGCGCAGCCTGGCCACGCGCGACTTCGGTAGCGAGATCAGCGCCGCCCTGCCCGACGTGGTGGCGGCATGCAAGGTGGCGGGTTTCGACCTGATCGTGGTCGAGACCTCGGGCATCGGCCAGGGCGACGCGGCCATCGTGCCGCACGTGGACGTGCCCATGTACGTGATGACGCCCGAGTTCGGCGCCGCCAGCCAGCTCGAGAAGATCGACATGCTGGACTTCGCCGAGTTCGTGGCCATCAACAAGTTCGACCGCAAGGGCGCGCTGGACGCGCTGCGCGACGTGAGCAAGCAGGTGCAGCGCAACAAGGAGGCCTGGACCACGCCGACCGAGTTGATGCCGGTGTTCGGCACCATGGCCGCGCGCTTCAACGACGACGGCGTGACCGCGCTCTACCAGGCCATCAAGGGCCGGCTCGCGACGCTGGGCCTGACGCTCACCGAGGGCGCCCTGCCGCGCGTGGACGTGCGCCACAGCACCAACCAGACGCCGGTGGTGCCGGGCGCACGCATCCGCTACCTGGCCGAGATCAGCGACACGGTGCGCGGCTACAAGAAGCGCGCCCGCGCCCAGGCCCGCCTGGCGCGCGAGATCCAGCAGCTCACCGAAGCGGCGCGCATGCTGGCCGTCGACAAGCCGGAGCGCTCCAAGGCCGCCGAGGCCGCCATCGACCTGGCGCAGACCCGCGAACTGCACCTGGACGCCGACGCGCGCAAGCTGCTCAAGCAGTGGCCTGAAATGGTGCAGGCCTACGCCGGCGACGAGTACGTGGTGAAGATCCGCGACAAGGAAATCCGCACCGCGCTGACCACCAAGTCCTTGAGCGGCACCACCATCCGCAAGGTCAGCCTGCCGCAGTACGAGGACCACGGCGAGATCCTCAAGTGGCTGATGCTGGACAACGTGCCGGGCAGCTACCCCTACACCGCCGGCACCTTCGCCTTCAAGCGCGAGGGCGAGGACCCGACCCGCATGTTCGCCGGTGAAGGCGACCCTTTCCGCACCAACCGCCGCTTCAAGCTGGTGAGCGAAGGTATGCCGGCCAAGCGCCTGTCCACCGCCTTCGACTCGGTCACGCTCTACGGCAACGACCCCGACCTGCGCCCGGACATCTACGGCAAGATCGGCAACTCGGGGGTGTCCATCGCCACGCTGGACGACATGAAGGTGCTGTACGACGGCTTCGACCTGTGCAACCCCACCACCTCGGTGTCCATGACCATCAACGGTCCGGCGCCCACCATCCTGGCGATGTTCATGAACACCGCCATCGACCAGAACATCGCCAAGTTCAAGGCCGACAACGGCCGCGAGCCCACCGACACCGAGATCGCCAAGATCCGCGAGTGGGCCCAGGCCAACGTGCGCGGCACGGTGCAGGCCGACATCCTCAAGGAAGACCAGGGCCAGAACACCTGCATCTTCAGCACCGAATTCAGCCTCAAGGTGATGGGCGACATCGCCGAGTACTTCGTGCACCACAACGTGCGCAACTTCTACTCGGTGTCCATCAGCGGCTACCACATCGCCGAAGCCGGGGCCAACCCCATCAGCCAGCTCGCGTTCACCCTCTCCAACGGCTTCACCTTTGTGGAGGCCTACCTGGCGCGGGGCATGCACATCGACGACTTCGCGCCCAACCTGAGTTTCTTCTTCAGCAACGGCATGGACCCGGAGTACACCGTGATGGGCCGCGTGGCGCGCCGCATCTGGGCCGTGGCCATGAAGGAGAAGTACGGCGCCAACGAACGCAGCCAGAAGCTGAAATACCACATCCAGACCAGCGGCCGCAGCCTGCACGCGCAGGAGATCCAGTTCAACGACATCCGCACCACGCTGCAGGCGCTGATCGCCATCTACGACAACTGCAACAGCCTGCACACCAACGCCTTCGACGAGGCCATCACCACGCCGACCGAGGACAGCGTGCGCCGCGCCATGGCCATCCAGCTCATCATCAACCGCGAGTGGGGCCTGGCCAAGAACGAGAACCCCAGCCAGGGCGCCTTCATCATCGAGGAGCTGACCGAGCTGGTGGAGGAAGCGGTGCTGGCCGAGTTCGAGCGCATCGCCGAGCGTGGCGGTGTGCTGGGTGCCATGGAGACCGGCTACCAGCGCGGCAAGATCCAGGACGAGAGCATGCATTACGAGATGCTCAAGCACACCGGCGAGCTGCCCATCATCGGCGTCAACACCTTCCGCAACCCACACGGTGACACCACGCCCGAGACACTGGAACTGGCGCGCAGCACGGAGGAGGAAAAGCAGAGCCAGTTGCAGCGTCTGGCCGACTTCCACGCCCGCCATGCGGCGCAAGCGCCGGCCATGCTCAAACGCCTGCAGCAGGCCGTGATCGAGAACCAGAATGTGTTCAACGTGCTGATGGACGCGGTGCGGGTGTGCAGCCTGGGGCAGATCACCAACGCGCTGTTTGAGGTCGGCGGCCAGTACCGCAGAAACATGTAAATCAAAATTTCTGCGGTCCCCGAGGCGGTGGTGGTTATCATTTTGTAACCATCCACCGCTTTTGTTTTTGAGGACCCCGCTTCATGGCCGACAACAAGTTCCGTTTGGTGACCCGCAGCGATTTCGACGGCCTGGTCTGCGCCGTCCTGCTCAATGAGCTGGGGCTGATCGACGAGATCACCTTCGTGCACCCCAAGGACATGCAGGACGGCAAGGTGCCCATCACCGGGCGCGACATCACCACCAACCTGCCCTACGTGGCCGCCGCCCACCTGGCCTTCGACCACCACGAGTCCGAGACCATCCGCAACACCGGTGACCGCCCCAACCACATCATCTCGGCCACGGCGCCATCGGCGGCGCGCGTGGTGTACGACCACTACGGCGGCCAGGCCCGCTTCCCCCACATCAGCGACGAGATGATGGCCGCCGTGGACAAGGCCGATTCAGCCCAGTACAACCGCGACGAGGTGCTCGACCCCAGCGGCTGGACGCTGCTGAACTACCTGATGGATTCGCGCACTGGCTTGGGCCGCTTCCGCAATTTCCGCATCAGCAACTACCAGCTGATGATGGACCTGATCAAGTACTGCCGCGACCACACGATCGAGCAGATCCTGGCGTTGCCCGATGTGGTGGAGCGGGTGCAGGTCTACATGGACCACGCCGACAAGGCCAAGGCGCAGTTGCTGGCCAACACCACGGTGCACGGCAACCTGGCGGTGCTGGACCTGCGCAACGAAGAGACCATTTACGCGACCAACCGCTTCATGATCTACGCCCTGTTCCCGCAGACCAACATCTCCATCCACGTGCTGTGGGGCCTGCAGAAGCAGAACACCGTGTTCGCCACCGGCAAGTCCATCCTGGACCGCAGCAGCAAGACCAATGTCGGCGAGCTGATGCTGGCGCACGGCGGCGGCGGCCACCAGGCCGCCGGCACCTGCCAGGTGGACAACGAGCGCGCGGCCGAGGTGCTGGCCGCTCTCATCAAGCGCATCAACGCCGACGGCTGAAATCCCCACCGTCGGCGCGGACCGTCAGCGGCCCACCATGCCCTGCTGCCGCCAGTCCTGCAGCTGTTGCATGGCGGCGCCGGCGGGCGCCTTGCCAGCGTCCGTCGTCACCTCGCCCATGAACGCCGCTTGCAACAGCGGCGCCGTCGCGGGGGTGGCGGCAGCCAGCAGCAACGACTCCTTGCCGCGGTCGCCCACCACCTGGGTCCCGGTCGGCCGCGACGCCCGCAAGGCGTCCGCCGCGCTGCCCTGGCGGCTGGCGCTCAGGGGATGGCAGTCGCTCAAGGTGTTGAGCGCCAGGTAGTAGAGGTGGTAGCAGCCCGCTGCACGGGCCTCGCCATCGAGTTGGAACACATAGAAGTCGTCCAACAGCAGGCCGGGCGCGAACAGGGAGAAATTGGCATAGCGGCTGCTCCAGCCGCCCAGCATCCAGCCGCCCCACTGGTTGAAGCCCGTGACGTTGTAATCACCCGGGTTGGCGCTGCTGGCCTGCAGCGCGCCCAGGGTCCAGCGCTCGCTGCCGGCACGCGATGCCACGGTGTAGTCGGCCAGCCACTGGCCGAGCAGGCGCTCGCTTTGCTGGCGGGCATCGCGCAGCGGCGTGGCGCCGGCCTGCAGGTTCAGCAGCGTCCCGTCGGGCAGGGTCAGGGTGGCGTTCTCGCTGCCCTGCCAGGCCAGTTCGGCACGGGCGCCCTTCAGCGGGACCACGGTGGGCTGGCGGGCCGGCCCCGCCAGCGTCGCGCCGTCCGTCCATTGTTGCCAGTCGCCCCGGTAACGGCCGTCATCGCCACGCGACATGTCGGCGCGGTACCAGGCTGCCTGGCCATTGTCGGCGTAGGCCTGCGCGATCACGCTGAGCTGCCCGCCCGAGCCCGCCAGCCAGTAGCTGCTGCCCGGCCGTGAGGCCTGCCACCAAAGGCCGGAACGCCCTCCCGTGGCATCGGCCGCCACGGCGCGCTGCAGGGCCTTGCGCGCGCCGGACCAGGACAACACGGCGCGCTCGGTGTCGGTCAGGCTCAGTTGCACGGGCCCCAGGTCACGCGCCGGGCGCGGCGCCCGGTAGGTGCCGGTCAGCGTGGCCCCGCCTTCGTGGCTGAACAGGTGACCGACAAAGGCCTGGGCCACCGGGTCGTGGCTCAGGGTCGCCTGGGCCCAGGTGGGGCGGCCCAGGACATCGAAGAAGTAGGCCGACAGGATCACCTCGGCGCCGCGCAGGTCCAGCGCGAACAGACGCCCCGGCTCATCGGGGTGCTGCCACAGCCCGGGAGCGGGCAGCAGCGGGCCGTCGGCCACCTCCTGCGCCGACACCGGCGCGACCACGGGAGTGACCGCGGGATGCAATGCCGCCAGCGACACGGCCGCCGCCGCGTCAAGCAGGCCGGCACCACAGCGGCCCGTGCCGCAGTCGTTGCCGGTGCCCGTGGGAAATGGCCGCACCGCCGCCTGCAGCAGTTGCTGGAGCTGGCTGGGCGCCAGGGCGGGATTGACCGCGAGCATGAGCGACACGACGCCGGCCACGTGGGGCGCCGCCATGCTGGTGCCCTGCTTGCGGGTGTAGACGTTGTCCCGGCGCGCCTGGGTGCTGCCGCTGTCGCCCAGCGACAGGATGCCGCTGTCGCTGGGGTAGTTGCCGCCTGGGGCCGCCACGGCAATACCCGCGCCGAAATTGGAATACGGTGCCAGCTCGCCCTTGCGCCCCAGGGCCGCCACCGCCAGCACCTGCCGGCAACCCGCCAGCATGGTGCCGGCGACGTCCTGCGCCGCGTTGCCAGCCGACACCACCACCACCGCGCGCCGCGCCGCCGCTTCGTCCAGCGCGCCCTGCAGCTCCCGCGAGCAGGCGCCCGCGCCGCCCAGGCTCATGTTGACCACCCGCGCGGGTGTCGGGTTCGCGGGCACGCCGGGCACGCTGGCGCCCACCGCCCATTGCAGGCCATCGGCGATGTCGGACACATAGCCACCGCCGCGCCCCAGCACCCGCACGGGCAGGACCCGGGCCCGCCAGTTGACACCGGCCACGCCCAAGGCGTTGTGGCCCTGCGCGGCCAGGATGCCGGCCACGTGGGTGCCGTGCCAGCTGCTGGCGCGCGCCGCCATGCCCGGCGCCCAGCTCTCGCTGCCGGTCAGCCAGTCGCCGGCATCGGTGGGATCCGCGTCTCGGCCATCGCCGTCGTTGCCGAACAGCGGATTGGAGACGAAGTCGTAGCCCGGCAGGAGCCGGCCGGCCAATTCGCTGTGGGGCAACACGCCGTTGTCGAGCACGGCGACCACGGTGGCGGACGTGCCGGCCGTCAAGGTCCAGGCCGCCGGCAGGCTGCCCGCACCCGGCGCCTTGCCGCTGTCGGCCAGGGACCATTGCTCACCGTACTGCGGGTCGTTGGGCAGCAGATCGGCCTGCAACAGGTGGTCGGGTTCGGCAAAGACGACATCGGCGCGCTGAGCCACCCGCCGGGCCACCCGCGCCACCGCGTCGGCCGACAAGGGTTCGGGCAAGGCCAGCACCAGGCTGCCGTTGCGGGTCTGGCGCAGGGCGCGCAGGGAAAGGCCTGCTTCCACGCTGAGGGAACGTGCGAACTCCGCCGCACGTTCACCATACTGCTGCGTGAGCGTGGCGCCGGCCAGGCGCACGATCAATTGGTTGGTCCCCGCCGCTGTCGCATGGCCAGCAGGTAGCACACCGGCCACCGTGACCGCTTCGGGTGCCGGGCTGGCATCGGAGCCGCCGCCCCCACAGGCCACCAGCCCGCCGGCCACGCTGGCGGCCGCCACGGCAGCGCGCAAGGCCCGCCCCACGCCGGGGCCGCTGCTGTTTCTGCTTCGCCACATACGACCCCCCAAAGGTCAATGATTGTTATGTGGCCACAGAATAGCACCGATCAAATGAAAAACATGATCAAAACTTGATGGAAAAACGTAAGTTTTTGATTGATTGTCAGTTGTATTTATCTAAAAATTGACAATCAACCGCAACAATCTTGCCGCCACTACCGCCGCAGCCAGTGGGGCACCTTGAAGCGCACGATGGTGACGTAGGCGTAGACATAACTGACCACGAACAGGCCACACAAGGCCATGAGCACCGGCGTCTGGCGCCAGAACAGCACCGCTGGCACCACCGTCAGCAGGGTGAAACCCCACAGGTAGGGGGCGGTGCGGTTGTTGCGCATCAGCATGCGGCGCGACTCGTCGTCGTGGAACACACCGCGCACGATGCGGCGGTAGATCAGCTGGTGGAAATGCAGCGCGTCGGCCACCCCCGGCGAGACGCCACGCACCGTCTTGCGGTAGATGGAAAACACGGTCTCCCACACCGGGTAGATGAGCAGCAGCATGGGAAACCAGGGCGACACCGCCTGGTGCCGCTGGACCAGGGTGACGCTGATCAGCGCCACGCCCGTGCCCCAGAGGTAGGCCCCGCCATCCCCAGCGAACAGCAGGCCCCGGGGGTAGTTCCACACCAGGAAGCCCGCCGTGGCACCCGCCAGCGCAATGCTCAAGGCCATCATCTGGCGGTCGCCCACCTGCAAGGCCACGTAGGCCAGCGCCAGGCAGATCACCAGCGCCACCGTGCCGGCCAGGCCGTTGTAGCCATCGATCAGGTTGAAGGCGTGGGGCAGCCCGGCGACCGCCAGCACCGCCAGCGCCACCCCGGGCCAGACGGCGGGGGTCCACCAGAGGTCGACCATGGACAGGCCCACCCGAGGCACAGACAGGCCCAGCACCCAGGCCGCCAACAGCGCGGCGCAGAAGGTCAGCCCCAGGCGCGAGACGGCGGTCAGGCGCTGGGTGAGGTCTTCCCAGATGCCGGCGCCAGCCGAGACCATGGCCACCAGCGCACAGCCCAACAGGTAGCCCGGGGCGAAGCGGACCTGGAAGGACAGCGCCAGGGGCACCGACAGCCCCAGCCACAACAAGGCCAGCAACCAGCTCAGCCCGATGGCCACGCCGCCCAGGCGAGGCACGTGTCCGGCATGGAAACGCTGGGGCATGTCGGGGCTGTAGCGTCGGGTGTGCCCGTGGGCGTAACGCACCAGCCAGGCACCGGCAATAAAAGACAGCGCGGCGCAAACAAACAGCAATAAGGGCATGCCACCACCAGGTGGTTGATAGATCTGGCGATTATCACCGTCGGTCGACGGGGCCCTGGTGAGGAGGTCGCAACAGATAAGACCAAAAGCTGCGGCTGCACCACAGGCGCACCAAGCTGCGGACATGCCACGCCATGGGGCGCCAGCGCCGCAGGCTGTCGCGCTGGGCGTGGTGCACGGCCGCCACGGGCACGCAGACCAGCCGGAAGCCGGCCAGCTGCAGGCGCAGGCACAGATCCACGTCTTCGCAGTACATGTGGAAGCGCTCGTCGAAGCCGGCCACGGCGCGGTACGCGGCGGCGGGCACCAACAGGAAGGAGGCGCTGAACCAGTCCACGCGCCGGTCGCGCCGGCCCATCGCCCGCCGCAGGAACAAGGCCCAGGGCGTCACGAGCGCGCGCAGGTGGTCCTGGCGGCTGCCGTCTTCGTTCAGCAGCGTGGGTGTGACCGCGCCCACGCCAGGCACCGACACGGCCGCCTGCAAGGCGGGCCACAGGCGCTCGTCGGTGATCGCGATGTCAGGGTTGAGCACACAGAACCAGGGCGTGTGCGCCCGCGCAAACGCCTGGTTGTGGTTGGCCCCGAAACCCCGGGGATGGGAATTGTGGATTTCCACCAGCTCGAAGGGCCACACGCCCTCGATGCGGCGCGACGAGGGCAGGTTGTGGGTGAGCACCACGCGGCGCAACCGGCCGGCGCCCGTGCGCGCCAGGCCAGCCAGCAGGTCCGGCAGCCAGTCGTCATGGCCATGGCTGACCACCGACACCGTGATGTCCGCCTCATCGATGGGCAAGAGCAAGGCCATGCAACTCCAGTGTGTCCAGCACCACGGGTGGCGATCCGCTGCCACGGCCGGGCTCGGCAGTGTAGTGCAGCCAACGCACCCCCGCCGCTGCCCGCAGGGGCGACCCATCCCTCAGAACAATGGAAAATAAAAAGTTGACTTTTTATTTATATTGAGAATATAATCCGCCCGCAGACGGCAACATCAGCTTGCTTTGGCGGCCGACACGGCCCCACCTCATGTGGTTTTCACCCATGGGCCCTGCCTGATTCGACAGATGTCGAGCACGCCCCCTGTTGAGCCGCAGGCGGCCGACTCCCTCCAGGCTCACGCAGGACGTACACCAAGCCTGCGATCTCCCCTCTCATGACGCTTCTTCCAGAAAAATCCATCACCATGGGCAAATACGTCGTCTCGCCCACGACACACCTCAACGAGGCGGGCAACTACCGCGCCTCGGTGGCCATCAAAACCGGCCAAGGCATGGGCACGCACCACCGGGTGCTGCGTTTCGGCCAGCTGTTTTCCACCCGCGAAGGTGCGCGCCTGTTCGCGCTCACCCAGGGCTGGCTGCAGACGCTGTCGCCGCGCACGCTGCAAGCCTGACACCGGCCGTCCCGCCACAACGTTTCCGCGGACTCAAAGTCTGAATCCGCTTCTCCCGCGCCGCAGCGCCATCCGGCCTGCGCGCCACTTTTGAAAGACTCTGACATGAGCAACAAAATCTACGTGGGCAACCTGCCCTACTCCGTCACCGACGACAGCCTGCAGCACAACTTCTCGGCCTACGGCAACGTCACCTCCGCCAAGGTCATGATGGACCGCGACAGCGGCCGCTCCAAGGGCTTCGGTTTTGTCGAGATGGGCACCGCCACGGAAGCCCAGGCAGCCATCGACGGCCTGCATGGCCAATCGGTGGACGGCCGCTCGCTGGTGGTCAACATCGCCCGCCCCAAGGAAGACCGTGGCTTCGGCGGCGGCAATGCCGGCGGCAACGGCGGTGGCTACCGTGGTGGCCGCGAGCGCTACTGAGCCCAGTCCGTGTGACACCACACGGTGGCCGGCAAGGCCACTGTGATAGACCGGCCAACCCCGCCGTCTGGCGGGGTTGGCCGTTTCTGGCCCACCCAACGCCCCTGCAGACCAAGGGCTTGTCCAGATTGACACCCGGCCGGTCCTGGGATAGCGCGTTCTGTTATGGTCGGCGGCTCCTGTCCTTTGTATGCGGGTCGGCGGCTGCGCAGCCACACGGCCCATCTCCATTTTCCCGAGGAGTACCGTTTCCATGGATCGTCGTTCCCTGATCAAGCACGCGGGCATCGCTGGCGTGCTGAGCGCCGGCATCGCGCCCGCCGTGCACGCCCAAGCCGCCGTTCGCTGGCGCCTGGCGTCGAGCTTTCCGAAATCGCTGCCGACCATCTTCGGCTCGGCCGAAAAGTTCGCCGAAACCGTGAAGGCCCTGTCGGGCGGCAAATTCGAAGTGACCGTGCACGCGGCCGGCGAGCTGATGCCCGCGTTCGGCGTGGTCGACGCCCTCCAGGCCGACACCATCGAGATGGCGCAGACGGCGCCCTACTACTTCACCGGCAAGGACGCCATTTTTGCCTTCGGTTGCGCCGTGCCTTTTGGCCTGACGGCGCGCCACATGGACGCCTGGATGGAACACGGCAACGGCCGCAAGCTGCTCGACGAGTTCTACGCGAAGTACAACATCGTCTCCATGAGCAGCGGCAACACCGGCACCCAGATGGGCGGCTGGTACCGCAAACAGATCAAGACCGTGGCCGACCTCAAGGGCCTGAAGATGCGCCTGGGCGGCGGCCTGTTCGGTGAAGCCATGGCCAAGCTGGGCGTGGTGGCGCAGAACCTGCCGGCCGGCGAGCTCTACCAGGCACTGGAAAAAGGCACGCTGGATGCGACCGAGTTCGTCGGCCCGTTCGACGACGAGAAGCTGGGCCTGCACAAGGTGGCGCCGTTCTACCACTACCCCGGCTGGTGGGAAGGTGGCGCCGAGCTGGAGTTCTTCATCAACAAGAAGCACTTCGACGCGCTGTCCCCGGAGAACAAGGCCATCGTGCGGGCGGCAGGCGCCGTGGCCGCGCGCGACATGACCGCCAAGTACGACGCGCAGAATCCGCAGGCCCTCAAGCGGCTCGTCGCGGCCGGCACCAAGCTCGTGCCGTTCTCGAAAGAGGTGATGGACGCCGGCTTCAAGGCGTCGATGGACGTCTTCGCCGCCCACGAGGCCAAGTCGCCCGAGTTCAAGAAGATCCACGCCGACATGCGTGCCTTCCAGAAGGACCAGATCCTGTGGAGCCGTTTCTCCGAGTGGCGCTACGACAACTACATCGGCGGCGCGAAACTCTGACGCCGCAGGGGGCCTGTGTCCACAGGCCCCGCGCCCCGTTCAGGCCGGTGCGACCGCCCCACCCCAGGACGCGCACAGCCACTGCGCAAGCTGCTCCGGCACGTCGTTGTCGAAGCTCATCAGCAGCTCTGGCGCCTGTTGCGCCGCGGCCGATGCCAGGATGTCGGACACACAGGCGCGCTGCGCGTCGCTGGCCGCCTGCTGCAGGCGCGTTTCCAGCGCCGCCAGCGTTTCATCGCGCAGACGGTCAGAACCCAGCACATGCCAAGCGTAGTCGATCTCGTAGCGGTCGGATGCGTCCTTCAGGCTCTCGCCATCGAGACGGGCCTCCTGCGCAAAATGGTTGAGCGTGCGCGTGCTCAGGCTGCTGATCAGTTGAGCGACCATGTCGGCGTGCACAGGCACAGGGTGTTGAGCGGCCATGGGAAATCCTTGGGTTGGAGACGGGGCGCCGGCCCTGGGAACGGGGATACCGCTGGCCCGTCGGGAGCGCCACGGCAGCGGAAAGTGGCCGCCTCTCGATACCGGGGCAGGAGGCGGGAAGTGCGTGGTGCCCATGGCGGGAATCGGACCCGCGACCTCTCCCTTACCAAGGGAGTGCTCTACCACTGAGCCACATGGGCGATCCATCGGAAAAGATGGAGCGGGAAACGAGATTCGAACTCGCGACCTCAACCTTGGCAAGGTTGCGCTCTACCAACTGAGCTATTCCCGCAAGATGACCGGTTTGCCGGTCAAAGAAAAAGCCCACCAGTGGGGATGGGCTTCTTCACGATTTTTGGTGGCCTGGGACGGAATCGAACCATCGACACGCGGATTTTCAACAAACCTAACGAGCCGGTCGCCGTCACAAGCAACACCAAGAATTCTAACGCTTTTTTGCCCGTTTTTTCAACCGGCCGCCATGTTTACCGAACCTACTACCGAACGTGTCCGACCTCGGGAAGGTATGCCCATCGGATTTTCCCAAGTGAAACAACGGCATAGCCACCCGACCCCTGAACCGAACTACCGAACCGCATGGCCATAGGGCCCGGCTGCTCGCCTGCAGAAGAGTCACAGCACGGTCAAAAAACCAGCGAAGGTCAATCTGAAATTTTCAATGACAACATGATTCATTGGTCGCATATATTAAAAAACCAGTGTATAGTGCGCCTGTGATTCACTTTTGCATGAAGGATTTCGCATGAACCACACAACATCTGCCGCACTCAACCAACTGGAGTCCGAACTCAGCATCTTTTACGGAGCCATCGCCGTCCTCCTGGAAGAGTGCTACGCAACAGGATCAGGCATGCGCATGCTTGGTCTCACAGATGAACAGTGGATGGCAAGGCACAACGGAAGCATCTCCGTCAAGGACACCTCGATTGGTCGCATGCTGCCAGTTTGGGCGAGGTACGCCTACGACGGAGTGGTCAGCGCCGGCTACGACTTGGACGACATGAATGCGTTCAATGATGGTCCACTTGAGCGGTTGCGGGACCTCTTGGACACGCTTGACACCGAGAGCGCCTACTTCAATGAATGCATCGCAGCGGCCAGGGGATTCAACGAAGATGCGGCTCTGGGCGGTCTCCCCGACTTGGTAGCAAAAGTCATTGCTCGCTGGAACCTGGACATGGGCCAAACACTGAGCCCGGGGGAGCTCGCACTCCTCGCCAACATGAATGAGCGGAGCGTACGAAATGCAATGGGGCCGGGCGGTGAGTTGAAGGTCACAACCAATGGAGGCATCGATAGCGCCGAAGCACTCCGCTGGCTCAGCGGACGGCGTGGCTTTGTTCCTACCCAGTACAGGAACCTCGACAAAACTGCTCAGACGCTGCCGGATGACTTGGACGCGGTAGAACTCCCCACTTTTGTGACGTCTCGGCTGAAAGCGTTCTGGACACCCGAGTCAGCTAGTCCGCAAACTTTCAGCATGAACTATCCAGACTGGATCATGGCTGCAGCGCGTGAGTGCGACATTCCTCCTGACAGGCTCTACGCTGCATGCAGGTTGCCACTGGATATCGACCCGAGAGACTGCCGGTCATTGGCAAAGGTCCTGCGGGTAGAAGTTGTCTGGTTCACCCATCAGGTGATGACCGCAATGTATCCCGATCAAATGGATATGTTGCTCAATCCGTCTGCTTGGGCAGACGATGCGCCCACGCCGAGCACGCCACTGACCAGCGTCACCATCACGCTTACGGACGCAATGCTTGCAAATGGCTACATCGATATTCCAACAAGCGCCAGCTCGCTGTTCCCAGAGGACTGTTTTGGGACCCGCGCTACCGGGGACACTGGCGCACAGGTGAAACTGATTTTCGGCGCCAATCAGGCAGACACCGACATTAGGAAGAAAAGTGAAAAAACCATCTCACCACGCAAGCGCTTTGGTGCTTGGCTGAACAGCGAGTTGGGAGCAAGAGCAGGCGATCGCATTCGGATCGAAAAAACGGGTGACCGTCAGTACACGCTGAGCCACATCACCTCTTGAAGGAGATGGACCATGAACCTCAGTCGACACGCCCAACGTCGCTGTCAACAGCGAGGGATTCAGCCTCTCATTCAGCAGTGGCTACTGGACTACGGCGCGGAAGTTCCATCCCATGGAGCAACCAAACGCTACTTTGATCGGTCCGCAAGACAACGCCTCGCATCAGATGTGGGAAGAGTCTTGGTAGGTCGCTTGGCCCATCAACTGAACGTGTATTTGGTTGAATCAAACAACACTATCGTCACTGCGGCCATACGTACAAAAAGAATAAAGCGTCCCTAAAAGCGATGCGTTTGAATGCCACGTAGCGAGGGGCAACCTTCGGTCAGATCAAGTGGCGGGACCTTAACCATCCATCCTTCACATCCAATGTCAAACAAGACTTATCTGACGTCTGGGCAGTCGGGAATTTACCGCGCCACGATCCCCATACCGCATGAGCAGCGGACGAATCTGAACACCTTTGTCAAGGCGTCTGGTGCACGCTCCTTGATGGACTTGATTCACGTCTTACTGCTCTGCCCCGAAGAATCGGGCCATGCCCTTGCCCCAATTTTCGACCGACTGGCGGGAGAAGAGCGGAAACGTCAGGCGCTGGAAAAGCTACGAGCGGACGCTCTCCGCAATGGTCTAACGATGCAAGACCTCCATTTGATTCTTCAAACTCCAAGCCAAGCGGAGCAAGAAACTTCAGAGAATAGATTTACAAAAGGGATCAGCAACAACAGCGTTGACCTCGCCGCGCACCCGATTGACGAGGAGTACGAGAAGTGAGAAGACGCAGTCGCCCACGCGCATACCGTCGATGGAGCAGCGGGACACGTTCCGGCATAGCCAAACGTGGTGGAGCCGAGCAGAAGGGTACGAGCGTAATGATCGGCCTGATAGTCCTGTTCGTCATTTGGATTCTGACCTAGGCCGCGTCATGGCCGATTGCCATTTTTCGGCCGGTTGCACACGAAACAAGTCTCTGCACAACCAGTAGAGGCCTAACAGTAGCAACGTTGGTACGATGACTGTTTGCATGAGAAAGATCACGATCAACGTGATCATTCTCTCCACCGCAGCCTCAGCTGCCCGCTTGATCTCTTCATACTGCCGCTTTACATCATCCGACTTCCGGCGCATGGTTCCCAGCGGGTCTTTGACAGCACCCGCAACAGAACTCGCAACGCGCACCGCCGAGTCTTGTGCACCCTGGAGCGTCCCCAGCATTCGCGAAGCCAAAGTCGGCTCAGGAGCGGGCGCCTCTTCGACCGACGTAGGCGCTGATGCAGGCGGAGCCGTTTGCTCGGTAGCCGTAGCACGTCCTTCAACTGTAGCCCCAAACACTTTCAGGTCATTCGCCGTTTTATCGAGTTCGCCTTGACTCGCGGTGTACTGCGCCGAAGAAAAAGCTTCAAACAGCTTGGCACTACCAATGGTCGCCACAGGCATCACAAACCGGATGAACAACAGCACACCCAACAGCCGGAACAACCACTGAGGACTTCGGTTCATCCAAAACAATACAGCCCACACCAACGCGATCGCTGACAAGCAGGCTGACACAACCCAATTTGAGCCTATGGCCAGCAACAACTTTTGGATGCCAAACGCCACGCTGGCAGTCAGCATGACTGAGGAAAATGTCTCAACCAGATCATTCACTGGATCGAGGATTTCACCCACGGCGAGAGACACGCCAAAGCCGAGAGGCTGAACGGCCAACTCCGTGCTCTGAAGGACAGAGATCACACCGTTCAAGGCCCTGGCAGACGCGAAGCTGATCAGGGACTGAACGCTTGGACTAGGCGGGCATACAGCCCTCGGTGGGCAGCAGGGGCGACAGCTACGACAACGCACTGGCCGAGACCATCAACGGGCTGTACAAGGCCGAGCTGATTCACCGCCGGGGACCCTGGAAGACCAGGGAATCCGTGGAGCTGGCCACCCTGCAGTGGGTGCACTGGTTCAACCACGTCCGACTGCTCACGCCGATTGGGGGCATCCCTCCGGCAGAGGCTGAGGCAAACTACTGGCGGCAACTCGCCAACATCAACACCTCGACAGAGGTGTCAACTTAAACCAATCGGCCTCCTTGAAACACGGGGCGGTTCAAACTGCTCTTTCTCGGTCGAGCCGGTCAGGACCTTCACGCTGGACGAGCCGCCCTGGATCACGGTGGTCACGTCGTCGAAGTAGCCTGCACCCACTTCCTGCTGGCGCGACACGAAGGTGTAGCCCTTGTCGCGTGCGGCGACTTCAGGCTCTTGCACCATTTCGGTGTAGTGCTTCATGCCTTCGCCGCGTCCGTAGGCGTGGGCGAACTGGAAGGTCTGGAACCAGTCAAGCGAATGCAAGCGATACAACACCAACAAATCCGCCGGCAACTCTCACCGTCTAAGCACAGGACCATCCAGCAAGCCAAGAGCGCGTACCCAAGGCAGATGCCACTCACCCCGGCTGAGTCGTTTGCGAACATCGGCAAGATACAACTCAGGGGCAGGTGGTTTTTTGCGCTTGTGTCTTGTCTGGTTGCAGTGCGCGCATGCAGCGACCACATTGTCAGGCTCATCACACCCTCCGTCGCATTGGGCAATGAGGTGCTCAGCAGTACACCGAAGGCGTGAAGCTGCGCGGGCAGGGACGCCAGGGAGTTCTTCTGGAGATAGGTGCCACATTTGGACACCGCAGTACCAGCAGCGACCGCACTGCTGCTGAAAGGCGTGAAGGCGAAGGGACTGGATCTTCTTTGATGGCATAGGGACTCCTTTGGTGGAAAGTCCCCGCTCCTGGTAGCCAGTGATCACGGGCGCCGTCGCTCATGCGTATCGGCTGTGCTGCCCCTAATGGTTGCAGCGGGCATGGCCTCCGGGCCTTGCGCATAAACATTGTCATCGACCTTGCCATAGCTGGCAATCGCGGGGTCTGCTGTGTAGCAATCCGCCGTGGCAAACAAGCTACAGCTTTATGCCGAAGGCGAGCGGTCGCTACCGCCCACACAAAACGGCCTGGAAGCCACTCACGAGTCCATCGGCACCCCGAACCCCACCCGAACACCTACAGCCCGCCTACGGGCCTATAAACGTGCCGCATAAAGCAAGAAGCCCATCGCGATGGATGGGCTTCTGAGAGATGTTTGGTGGCCTGGGACGGAATCGAACCATCGACACGCGGATTTTCAATCCGCTGCTCTACCAACTGAGCTACCGGGCCTGAGACATAAATTATAGCATCAAGATTGGGCTGTTTTTGACGGCTCAGTGACCATTGCGTTTGGCACGCGAAAGATCGACACCCAGTTGCTTGAGCTTGCGGTAGAGATGGGTGCGCTCCAGGCCGGTTTTTTCGGCCACGCGGGTCATGGAGCCGCCTTCCTTGGCGAGGTGGAATTCAAAGTAGGCCTTTTCGAAGCCGTCACGCGCTTCACGCAGCGGTGCGTCAAGCTGGAAGCTCTGGACCGCTTGTGGACCAGAGGGCAACACCGGCTCGGCATAGACGGGGTGGCTGGCCACCGCCACCGTGGCCACCAGTTCGGCTGCGCCCACGGCCAGGCCCTGGCCCGGCTTGGCCGGGGCGGCCTTGGCCGGCGCCTTGTTGAGCCCCTGCTCCACCGCCTTGAGCAGCTTCTGCATGGTGATCGGTTTTTCGAGGAACGCCATGGCGCCGATGCGTGTGGCCTCGACCGCCGTGTCGATGGTGGCGTGCCCGCTCATCATGATCACCGGCATGTTCAGCAGGCCCGCGCTGGACCACTCCTTGAGCAGGGTCACGCCGTCGGTGTCGGGCATCCAGATGTCCAGCAACACCAGATCGGGGCGCTGCGCCCCGCGCAAGGCGCGCGCCTGGGCTGCGTTTTCGGCCAGCTCCACGCTGTGCCCTTCGTCGTTCAGAATTTCGAACAACAAGTCGCGTATGCCCAACTCGTCGTCTACCACCAGTATGTTTGCCATGGCGCCGCGGGGATGTCCTCGCTGATGTTGTCAATTTGCAACTGCGAATGATAGCGAGACTTGCGCCCCCACGATCTTTCCGTCAGCGCTGCGGTTGGCCAGGTCGATGCGGCCACCGTGTTCTTCCATGATTTTCTTCACCACCGCCAGGCCCAGACCGGTGCCTTTGGGCTTGGTGGTGACATAGGGTTCGAAAGCGCGCTGCAGGATGTGCTCGGCAAAACCGCTGCCGTCGTCGCTGACGATGAGCCGCACCCAGCGACCGGAGTCCGACCAGCGGGTGCGCAGGCGCACCACCCCGCCGCTGCCCGGTGGCGTGGCGTCCTGGGCGTTCTGCACCAGGTTGTGCAGCACCTGGCGCACCTGCTGCGCGTCGGCCATCACCGGTGGGCAGCGCGGGTCCAGCTCGTGTTGCACCGGCACCACCGTCTGGTCGTAGAGCGACAGGATGTCGAGCACCAGTGCGTTGAGGTCCAGCGGGGTGAGCTGGGCCGCGGGCAGGCGGGCGTAGTCGCGGAATTCGTTGACCAGCCGCTTCATGGCGTCGACCTGATCGACGATGGTCTTGACCGATTTGTTGAGCACGGCCAGCTCCGGGCCACTGACCTTGCCGTCAAGCTTCATGGCCAGGCGCTCGGCCGACAGCTGGATGGGCGTGAGCGGGTTCTTGATCTCGTGCGCCAGCCGGCGCGCCACCTCGCCCCAGGCCTTGGAGCGCTGGGCCGAGATCATCTCGGAGACGTCATCGAACACCAGCAGGCGTTCGTTGTGGGGCAGCAGGGCGCCGCGCGCGATCAGGGTCACGTTGCTGCGCAGGTCCTCCGGCTGCAGCGGGCTGGCGCCCTCGGCCGCGAGTTCGAAAGACTGCTGCCAGTGGCCACCTTCGTGGGGTGTCTGCTCGGAGAGGAAACGCTCGAACTGCGTCAACACGCCCTGCGCGAATTGGTCCAGCCCGGGCACGGCGGCCAGGGGCTGGCCCACGTGCACCGACAGCGGACAGCGCAGTATCCGCGCGGCGCCGGGGTTGGCGCTGACGATGTGGCCCTTCGCGTCGAGCACCACCACCCCGGCGGTGAGGTTGTCGAGGATGGTCTGCAGGTTGGCACGGGCGGCGTCCACCTGCATCAGGCCGCGCTGCACCTCGGCCCGGGCGTCGGCCAGGTCCTGCGTCATGTGGGCGAAGGTGCGGGTGAGGCCGGCCAGTTCGTCGCGTGCCGTCAAGGCGACCTTGGGCCCGAGGTCGCCCTTGGCCACTTCGCGTATGCCTTCGGCCAGCACCAGCAGCGGCCGCACCAGCTGGTTGCCCAGCAGCACGGCCAGCAGCACGGCGCCAAACACCGCAAGGAACAGGGCCAGCGTGAGCGTGCCGATGTACATGCGGCGCAGGCCCTGACGGGCCAGCGCACGCTCCTGGTATTCGCGGTGGGCGGTCTGCACGGCCAGCGCATCGGCCACCAGCAACGGCGACAGCGGCGACACCACCTCCAGGTAACGCAACTCCGACGACAGACCCAGACTGGACACGCTCACCGCGGCCAGCGCGCGGATGCGCGGCACGTCGGTGCTGGACCGGGGGGCTGCAGCCCCTGGGGCCGAAGCGTCGGCCGTGGCTTCCTCCAGCCCCTCCACCGTGGCCAGGGAGCGCTGCCCGCGCACCGCGCGCAGCAAGGCCGCCGGCGGGCGTTCGGGATTGAGCGCGTAACGCGAGTCGCCGGCCGCCGCCACCGCCTGCCCAGCCCCGTTCCAGAGGATCACATCCTTGGCCCCCAACTGCTCGCGGATGCGCTCCAGGGCCAGCGTGGCGCCGGCGTTGCTCACATCGGACAGGCCCTGCGCGGCCGTGCGCGTCTTGGCCGACAGGTCGTCGCTGAGCACGTCCAGCGTCGTGCGCCCCAGGCTCAGGCCAGCGTTCAGCGCGGTTTCCACCCGCACGTCGAACCAGCTTTCGATGGAGCGCGACACGAACTGGTAGGACACCGTGTAGATCAGCAGGCCCGGCAGGAAACCCACCAGACCAAAGATCAGCGCCAGCTTGACCAGCAGCTGGCTGCCGAACTTGCGTCGCTTGAGGCGCAGGGCCAGGCGCACGACCACCCAGCCGATGACCGCCAGCAAGACCGTGGCGACCGCGATGTTGACCCCCACCAGCCAGCCGAAGTTGGCCTCGTAGAGCACCCGGTTGTTGGTGGCCACCGTGAGCAGGAACAGCAACACCATGACCACGCCGCTGATGAACACCAGGGCGGCCCCGATGGCCCAGCGCAGCGGCGCCGACTGCCGCCAATGGGTGGGCTTGGGAGATGCGACGGACGCCATGGGGCTCAGCGCGTGGCCTCGGACGTGGCCTCGGCCTCGGCGGGCGCGGCGTCGTGCGCTTCGGGCTGGGCGGTGGTGCGCAGGCGCCGCTGGATGTCGATGTTCCAGTCGGGCTGGGTCGCCATGCCGATCTGGAACGGGCGCGGCAGCAGCGACAGATCGAGCCGGAAACGGAAGTCGACCGTGTAGCGCTCGTCGTTCTCCAGGCGGCCGCCGTCGGCCACGCGCCAGCGGGCCAGCCGGCCCAGCGCGCCCAGGGCCTCGGCCAGGGTGTCGAAGTTCTGGTGCAGGGCGTAGGACTGGTTGGCGCTGCTCGGCGCGCCCGTGCCCACGCTCAGGCGCCAACGCCGGGTCAGCGGCTGGTAGGCCAGCCGCAGGGTGCGGGTGGTGCTGGCGATGCGCTTGTCGGTCCAGTACCAGCGCGGCTCATAGACATCGGCCTGGTAGACGAAGTACAGCGGCACGGCCTTGAACAGGGCGTCCTCGACCGCGGCCCCCAGGGCCAGAGGCAGGCGCGCGGTGATGAACAGGCCCTCGGCCGTGCGCTGCACCGCCACGGCCGGCTCGGCCGGTGCGTCGTCGGCCCGGGCCGTGTCGATGGCCCAGGCCAGACCGCCGAGCACCAGCCAGAGCGAGAGCAGCCCCTCCCGGCACCAGCGCGCCAGGCAACGCCAAACCGTCCCCCGTTCAGGCGGCGGACTTGTCCAGGCGCGCATAAAAGAAACCGTCGTGCTCACCCGGTGCATTGTCGTTGAACTGTTTGTCGCTGCCCGCGCGTCCGGGCAACAAATGACCGGGCGCCGCGCCGCGCCGGGCATCGGTGTGGCGCTCAAGAAACGCCTGGACTTGCGCATCCCCTTCGGCGCGGAACACCGAGCAGGTGGCGTACAGCAGGCGGCCACCCGGTCGCAGCAGGGGCCACAGCGCCTCCAGCAGCTCGCGCTGCACCGCTGCCAGCTGGGCAATGTCGCTCTCGCGGCGCAGCCAGCGCACGTCGGGGTGGCGGCGCACGATGCCCGAGGCGGTGCAGGGTGCGTCCAGCAGGATGGCGTCGAAGGGCTGGCCGTCCCACCAGTCGGCGGGGCGCCCGGCGTCGGCATGCCGCACCCGCGCCGTCAGACCCAGGCGCCGCAGGTTGTCGTGGATGCGGGCGCAGCGCTGGGCGTCGGCGTCCAGCGCCCACAGGTCGAGCTCGGCCCGCTCCAGCAGGTGGGCGGCCTTGCCACCGGGTGCCGCACAGGCGTCCAGCACCCGGGCGCCGGCCGGCCAGGCCTGTCCGGCCAGCAACAGGGGTGCGGCCTGCTGGGCGGCCGGGTCCTGCACCGACACGCTGCCCTGCGCAAAGCCCGGCAGTCGATCGACCGGCACCGGCTGGTCGAGCACCAGGCCATCCTCGCCCACCGGGTGGGCACCCATGCCCAGGGCCTGGAGCTGCTGCTGGTAGGCCTCGCGTGTGCCCTGGCGGCGGTTCACCCGCAGGGCCATGCCACCGGGTCGGTTGTTGGCGCGGAGGATGGCCTGCCAGTCCTGTGGGTGGTCCTGCTGCACGCGGCGTATCCACCAGGCCGGGTGGTTCCACAGGGCCACGGGGTCGCGTCTGGCCTCGGCCAACAGGGCCTCGGCCTCGCGCAGGAAGCGACGCAGGCAGGCGTTGACGAAGCCGGCCTGGGCCTGGGTGTCGCGTTCGGCCTTGGCCGCCTGCACCGTCTGGTTCACCAGGGTGTGGGCGTCGTAGCGCGGGTCGCCGTCGGCCACACAGACGGCGGGCATCAGCGACAGCGCGACCTGCATCAGGGTGCGCACCGCGGGTGTGGGCGCGCGGGCAGCGAGCAGGCGCACCAGGGCGGCGCTCAGCCCGGCCTGGCGCAAGGCATGGAAGGCGATGGCCTGCACGCCGGGGCGCAAGGCGGCCGGCACGGCGGGCAGCAGCTCGGTCAGGGAGCGGCCGGCCTGCACCCCTCGCAGGCACTGCGCCGCGTGTTGGATTTGCTGGGCCAGGCTGGGGCCGGACGGCAAGGGGGCGTGGACATTCATGGCAAGGCCACCAGGGGTTCAAGCGGAAAGAAGCCGAACACGCGCGCCAGCACCACGGTGGGGAACTGGGCCGTGGCGGCGTTGAAGGCATCCACCTGGTCGTTGTAGGCCAGGCGGGCAAAGCCGATGCGGTGCCGCGTTTCGTCCAGCGCCTGGGCGATCTCGCTCACCGCGCCGTCCTGTTGCATCTCCGGGTGGTGGGCGACCAGGGCCAGCACACGCTGCAGGCTGCCGGCGAGTGTCTGCTCGCCACCCGCCAGCGCGCCCAATGGCCCGGCCTGCAGGGGGGCGCCACGGGCGCGCTCGGCGGCTTCGCGGGCCTGCAGCACGGCGCCCTGCAGGGCCTCCAGCGCGGCGCTTTCGTGCTGCAAGGCCGTTTGCACGGTCTCGCTGAGCCGGCCCACCAGCTCGTGGCGGCGGCGCAGTTGTTCGTCAAGCTGCGCAAAGGCCGCGCCGATGGCGTTCTTGAGCCGCACCAGGCGGTTGTAGGCGCCCACGGTCCAGAACACCAGCACCGCGCTGGCAACGATCAGCGCCCACAGGCCTGGGGTCATCGGGTCAACTCCTTGAAACAGGTAAGGACACTGTAGCGCGCCACAAAAAAAACGCCCCGGACCGTACCCGGGCCGGGGCGTTGGGGCGTCAGGGACCCGGCTTATTCGCCAGTGGCACCTTCGGCGGCCGCGGCGGCGTCGGCCTGGTCAGAGGCCAGTTGCATCGCATCGGCTTCGGCGATGGCGCGACGTTCTTCGTCGTCCATCTTCTCGCGTGCCTTGCGGGCGTCGTGGTAGGCCATGCCGGTACCGGCCGGGATCAGGCGGCCCACGATCACGTTTTCCTTCAGGCCACGCAGCGGATCGCGCTTGCCCATGATGGCGGCTTCGGTCAGCACCCGCGTGGTTTCCTGGAAGGACGCGGCGGAGATGAACGAGTCGGTGGACAGCGAAGCCTTGGTGATGCCCAGCAACACGTTGCTGTAGGTCGCCGGGATCTTGCCGTCGGCCAGCAACGCGTCGTTGGTGTTGAGGATCTCGCTGCGCTCGACCTGTTCACCGGCGATGTAGTTGGACTCGCCCACGCTGTCGACCACGACGCGGCGCAGCATCTGGCGAACGATCACCTCGATGTGCTTGTCGTTGATCTTCACGCCCTGCAGGCGGTAGACGTCCTGCACTTCGTCAACGATGTAACGCGCCAGCTCTTCCATGCCCAGCAGGCGCAGGATGTCCTGCGGGTCGGCCGGACCGTCGACGATGTTCTCGCCCTTGTTGACCACCTGGCCTTCGTGCACCAGGATGTTCTTTTCCTTCGGCACGAGTTCTTCCCAGACCTTGCCGTCCGGATCGGTGATCTGCAGGCGGACCTTGCCCTTGGTCTCCTTGCCGAAGGACACGGTGCCCGTGAGCTCGGCCAGGATGCCCTTGTCCTTGGGCGAACGGGCTTCGAACAGCTCGGCCACACGCGGCAGACCGCCGGTGATGTCGCGCGTCTTCTGGCCTTCGACCGGGATACGGGCCAGCACCTCGCCGGGGCCCACGTCCTGGCCATCGCGCACCTGGATCAGCGCGCCGACCTGGAAGCCGATGGTCACCGAGTGGTCGGTGCCCGGGATCTTGACCTCGTTGCCCTGGGCGTCGATCAGCTTGACCTGCGGGCGCACGACCTTGGCGGCGCCGCGGCGCTTGGGGTCGATCACCACCAGGGTGGACAGGCCGGTCACGTCGTCGACCTGCTTGGCCACCGTCAGGCCCTCTTCCACGTTCTCGAACTTCACCTGGCCGGCGAATTCCGTGATGATGGGTCGGGTCAGCGGGTCCCAGTTGGCGAGGATGGCGCCAGCCTTGATGGTCTGGTCGGCCTTGATCGACAGGATCGCGCCGTAGGGCACCTTGTGGCGCTCGCGCTCGCGGCCGTGTTCGTCGTGGATGATGATTTCGCCCGAACGCGAAATCACCACCAGCTCGCCCTTGGTGTTGGTCACGTAGCGCATCGTGGCGTTGAAGCCGATGATGCCGCTGGACTTGGCTTCCACGCTGGAGGCGATGGCCGCACGCGACGCCGCACCACCGATGTGGAAGGTGCGCATCGTCAGCTGGGTGCCGGGTTCGCCGATGGACTGGGCGGCGATCACGCCGACCGCCTCGCCCATGTTCACCAGGCCACCGCGGCCCAGGTCGCGGCCGTAGCACTTGGCGCAGATGCCGAAGCGGGTTTCGCAGGTCAGTGCCGTGCGCACCTTGACTTCGTCCACGCCAGCGACTTCCAGCATGTCGAGGATGTCCTCGTCCAGCATCTCGCCGGCCGGCAGCAGCAGGGCGCGGGTCTCGGGGTGGATCACTTCCTCGGCCGTGACACGGCCCAGCACGCGGTCGCGCAGCGATTCGATGACTTCACCACCCTCGACGATGGCGCGCATCAGCGTGCCGTTGGAGGTCCCGCAATCGTTGTGGTTGACCACCAGATCCTGCGTCACGTCGACCAGGCGGCGTGTCAGGTAGCCCGAGTTCGCGGTCTTCAAGGCCGTGTCCGCCAGACCCTTACGGGCACCGTGGGTGGAGATGAAGTACTGCAACACGTTGAGACCTTCACGGAAGTTCGCCGTGATGGGGGTCTCGATGATGGAGCCGTCGGGCTTGGCCATCAGGCCGCGCATGCCGGCCAGCTGGCGGATCTGCGCGGCGGAGCCACGCGCGCCGGAGTCGGCCATCATGTAGATGGAGTTGAAGGACTCCTGGTCGACTTCCTTGCCGGAGCGGTCGATCGTCTTTTCCTTGGCCAGCTGGGCCATCATGACCTTGGAGACTTCGTCGCCGGCCTTGCCCCAGATGTCCACCACCTTGTTGTAGCGTTCGCCAGCGGTCACCAGACCCGACGAGTACTGCTGGGCGATTTCCTTCACCTCGTTCTCGGCGCGCTCGATGATGCCGTGTTTCTCCTTCGGCACCAGCATGTCGTCGATGGCGATGGAGATGCCGGCGCGGGTGGCCAGGCGGAAACCGTTCTGCAGCAGCTTGTCGGCGAAGACCACGGTCTCCTTCAGGCCGCACTTGCGGAAGGACGTGTTGATCAGGCGCGAGATTTCCTTCTTCTTCAGCGCCTTGTTCAGGTTGCTGAAGGGCAGGCCCTTGGGCAGGATTTCCGACAGCAGGGCACGGCCCACGGTGGTGTCGACCATCTTGGTCTCCGCCACGAACTCGCCGCTGTCCTTGTCCTTGACCCACTCGACCAGGCGCACGCTGATCTTGGCGGTCAGCTCGACCACACCGGCGTCCAGCGCGCGCAGCACCTCGGCCAGGTCGGCGAAGACCATGCCTTCGCCCTTGCCGTTGATGCGCTCGCGGGTGGTGTAGTACAGGCCCAGCACCACGTCCTGCGAAGGCACGATGGAGGGTTCGCCCGAGGCCGGGAACAGCACGTTGTTGGAGGCCAGCATCAGGGTGCGGGCTTCCATCTGCGCTTCCACCGACAGCGGCACGTGCACGGCCATCTGGTCACCGTCGAAGTCGGCGTTGAAGGCCGAGCAGACGAGCGGGTGCAGCTGGATGGCCTTGCCTTCGATCAGGATCGGTTCGAAGGCCTGGATGCCCAGGCGGTGCAGCGTGGGCGCGCGGTTCAGCAGGACCGGGTGCTCCTTGATGACCTCTTCGAGGATGTCCCACACCACGGGGGTGCCGGCTTCCACTTCCTTCTTCGCCGCCTTGATGGTGGTGGCGATGCCCATGGCTTCCAGGCGCGAGAAGATGAAGGGCTTGAACAGCTCGAGCGCCATCAGCTTGGGCAGGCCGCACTGGTGCAGCTTGAGGGTCGGGCCCACCACGATGACCGAACGGCCCGAGTAGTCCACGCGCTTGCCCAGCAGGTTCTGGCGGAAACGGCCGCTCTTGCCCTTGATCATGTCGGCCAGCGACTTCAGGGCGCGCTTGTTGGCGCCCGTCATGGCCTTGCCGCGGCGGCCGTTGTCCAGCAGCGAGTCCACGGCTTCCTGCAGCATGCGCTTTTCGTTGCGCGCGATGATTTCCGGGGCCTTGAGCTCCAGAAGGCGGCGCAGACGCGAGTTGCGGTTGATGACGCGGCGGTACAGGTCGTTCAGGTCGGAGGTCGCGAAGCGGCCGCCGTCCAGGGGCACCAGCGGACGCAGGTCCGGCGGCAGCACGGGCAGCACGTCCAGCACCATCCACTCGGGCTTGATGCCGCTCTTCTTGAAGGCTTCCAGCACCTTGAGGCGCTTGGCGTTCTTCTTGATCTTGAGCTCGGAGCCGGTCAGGTCGTTGCGCAGCTTCTCGATCTCGATGTCGAGGTCGATGGACTCCAGCAGGTCCTTGATGCCTTCGGCGCCCATCTTGGCCTCGAACTCGTCGCCGAGTTCCTTGCGCTTGGCGTCGAAATCGTCCTCGGACATGATGCTGAACTTCTTCAGCGAGGTCATGCCGGGGTCGGTCACCACGTAGGCTTCGAAATACAGCACGCGTTCGATGTCGCGCAGCGTCATGTCGAGCACCAGGCCCAGACGCGAAGGCAGCGACTTCAGGAACCAGATGTGGGCGCAGGGCGCGGCCAGGTCGATGTGACCCATGCGCTCGCGGCGCACCTTGGTCTGCGTGACTTCAACGCCGCACTTCTCGCAGATCACGCCGCGGTGCTTCAGGCGCTTGTACTTGCCGCACAGGCATTCGTAGTCCTTGATGGGGCCGAAGATCTTGGCGCAGAACAGGCCGTCACGCTCCGGCTTGAAGGTGCGGTAGTTGATGGTCTCGGGCTTCTTGACTTCACCGAAGGACCAGGAGCGGATTTTTTCCGGCGAGGCCAGGCCGATGCGGATCGCATCGAAGTGCTCGTCGGGCGTGAACTGCTTGAACAGGTCGAGCAAGGATTTCATGGGATGCTTTCCTTTTCTTCAGTGAATCAGGACCGTTCCAGCTCGATGTCGATACCGAGCGAGCGGATTTCCTTGACCAGCACGTTGAACGATTCCGGCATGCCGGCTTCGATCGCGTGTTCGCCCTTGACGATGGACTCGTACACCTTGGTGCGGCCCTGCACGTCGTCGGACTTGACGGTGAGCATTTCCTGCAGGATGTAGGAAGCGCCGTAGGCTTCCAGCGCCCACACTTCCATTTCGCCGAAACGCTGGCCACCGAACTGCGCCTTGCCACCCAGCGGCTGCTGCGTGACCAGGGAGTACGGGCCGGTGGAGCGGGCGTGCATCTTGTCGTCGACCAAGTGGTGCAGCTTCAGGTAGTGCATGTAGCCCACAGTGGTGACGCGCTCGAACGCATCGCCGGTGCGGCCGTCGTACAGCTGGGCCTGGGTGCGGGTCGCGGTCAGGCCCTTGGCCTTGGCGACGTCGTCCGGGTAGGCCAGCTTGAGCATGTCCATGATCTCCTTCTCGGAGGCACCATCGAACACCGGGGACGCGAACGGCACGCCGGTGGTCAGCTCCTGAGCCATGCTGCGCACTTCACCATCGCTGAGCTTGGACAGGTCTTCCTTGCGGCCGGTGGTGTTGTAGATCTCTTCCATGAAGGCACGCAGCTCGGTGGTGGCGGCTTCGCGCTGCAGCATGTCGCCGATGCGCTTGCCCAGGCCCTTGCCGGCCCAGCCCAAGTGCACCTCCAGCACCTGACCGATGTTCATGCGCGAAGGCACGCCCAGCGGGTTCAGCACGATGTCGACCGGCGTGCCGTCGGCCAGGTGGGGCATGTCTTCCACCGGGGTGATCTTGGAGACCACGCCCTTGTTGCCGTGGCGGCCGGCCATCTTGTCGCCAGGCTGCAGGCGGCGCTTGACGGCCAGGTAGACCTTGACCATCTTCAGCACGCCCGCCGGCAGCTCGTCGCCTTGCGTGAGCTTCTTGCGCTTCTCTTCGAAGGCCAGATCGAAGCTGTGGCGGGTCTGCTCCATGGAGTTCTTGATCGACTCCAGCTGGGCGGCCACGTCGTCCTCGGCCGGACGGATGTCGAACCAGTGGTACTTCTCGACGTCGGCCAGGTAGGCCTTGTCGATCTTGGTGCCCTTGGCCAGCTTCTTGGGGCCGCCATTGGCCACGCGGCCGGTCAGCAGCTTCTCGATGCGGTCGAAGGCGTCGGCTTCCACGATGCGCAGCTGGTCGTTCAGGTCCAGGCGGAAACGCTTGAGCTCGTCATCGATGATCTGCTGGGCGCGCTTGTCGCGCTGGATGCCTTCGCGGGTGAAGACCTGCACGTCGATCACGGTGCCTTGCGAACCCTGGTCCACGCGCAGCGAGGTGTCCTTCACATCGGAGGCCTTCTCGCCGAAGATGGCACGCAGCAGCTTTTCTTCAGGCGTCAGCGTGGTCTCGCCCTTGGGCGTGACCTTGCCCACCAGCACGTCGCCGGGCAGCACTTCGGCACCCACGTAGATGATGCCGGAGTCGTCCAGGCGGTTGAGCTGCTGCTCGGCCAGGTTGGGGATGTCGCGGGTGATTTCTTCCGCGCCCAGCTTGGTGTCGCGCGCCATCACCACCAGTTCCTCGATGTGGATCGAGGTGTAGCGGTCGTCGGCCACCACGCGCTCGGAGATCAGGATCGAATCTTCGAAGTTGTAGCCGTTCCAGGGCATGAAGGCGATCAGCATGTTCTGGCCGATGGCGATCTCGCCCAGGTCGGTCGATGCGCCGTCGGCGATCACGTCGCCCTTGGCCAGCAGATCGCCCTTCTTGACGATGGGGCGCTGGTGGATGTTGGTGTTCTGGTTGGAACGCTGGTACTTGATCAGGTTGTAGATGTCCACGCCCACTTCACCGGCCACGGCCTCGCCGTCGTTCACCCGGATCACGATGCGGGTCGCGTCCACGTGATCGACCACGCCACCGCGCTTGGCGGTGACGACGGTGCCCGAGTCGACAGCGGCCACGCGCTCGATGCCGGTGCCGACCAGCGGCTTTTCCGGACGCAGCACGGGCACGGCCTGGCGCGACATGTTGGCGCCCATCAGTGCGCGGTTGGCGTCGTCGTGCTCCAGGAAGGGCACCAGCGAAGCGGCCACCGAGACGATCTGCGCAGGCGACACGTCCATGTACTGGATGGTGTCGGCGGGCGTGAGGATGGATTCACCCTTTTCACGGGCCGAGATCAGGTCACCGGAGAGGCGGCCTTCGGCATCCAGCGCGGCGTTGGCCTGGGCGATGACGTACTTGCCTTCCTCGATGGCGGACAGGTAGTCGATCTGGTTGGTCACCTTGCCGTCGACCACACGGCGGTACGGCGTCTCGATGAAGCCGTACTCGTTCAGACGGGCGTACAGAGCCAGTGAGTTGATCAGACCGATGTTCGGACCTTCAGGCGTCTCGATCGGGCACACGCGGCCGTAGTGGGTCACGTGCACGTCGCGCACCTCGAAGCCGGCGCGTTCGCGGGTCAGACCGCCCGGGCCCAGGGCCGACACGCGGCGCTTGTGGGTGATCTCGGCCAGCGGGTTGGTCTGGTCCATGAACTGCGACAGCTGCGAAGCACCGAAGAATTCCTTCAGGGCCGCGGAAATCGGCTTGGAGTTGATCAGGTCGTGCGGCATCAGCGGCTCTTGCTCGGCCTGGCCCAGACGCTCCTTCACGGCCTTCTCGATGCGAGCCAGGCCGGTG
Source organism: Hydrogenophaga sp. OTU3427 (assembly GCF_038440225.1). Classification (NCBI taxonomy): domain Bacteria; kingdom Pseudomonadati; phylum Pseudomonadota; class Betaproteobacteria; order Burkholderiales; family Comamonadaceae; genus Hydrogenophaga; species Hydrogenophaga sp. OTU3427. The sequence goes on from NZ_JASATI010000010.1 coordinate 128,933, forward strand.
CGGTACTGGTTCTCTGCCAGTTCGCCCACACAACGCACGCGGCGGTTGCCCAGGTGGTCGATGTCGTCGACTTCGCCACGGCCGTTGCGCAGGTCGACCAGGATCTTGACCACGGCCAGGATGTCCTCGTTGGACAGCACCATCGGACCGGTGGATTCGTCGCGGCCCACGCGGGCGTTGAACTTCATGCGGCCCACGCGCGACAGGTCGTAGGTGTCCGGGTTGTAGAACAGGCGGTGGAACAGGGCCTGCACGGCGTCCTCGGTCGGCGGCTCGCCAGGGCGCATCATGCGGTAGATGGCGACACGGGCGGCGAACTCGTCCACCGTCTCGTCGATGCGCAGGGTCTGGCTGATGTAGGCGCCCTGGTCGAGTTCGTTGGTGTAGATGCAGGGCAGGTCCTGCACGCCGGCGGTGCGCAGCTTCTTCAGCAGCGCTTCGGTCAGCTCTTCGTTGGCCTTGGCGATGATCTCGCCGGTGTCGGCGTCAACGATGTTCTTGGCGACCACGCGGCCCAGCAGGAAGTCTTCCGGCACGCTGATGTGCGTGGTGGCCGACTGCTCCAGCTCGCGGGTGTGGCGGGCGGTGATGCGCTTGTCCTTGGCGACGACCACGTTGCCCGACTTGTCGGTGATGTCGAAACGGGCCACCTCGCCACGCAGGCGCTCGGCGACGAACTCCATCTGCGCGCCGCTGTCCATCAGGCGGAAGTGGTCGTTGACGAAGAAGTTGGCCAGGATGGATTCCGGCGTCAGGCCGATGGCCTTGAGCAGGATGGTGACCGGCATCTTGCGGCGGCGGTCGACACGGAAGAACAGCACGTCCTTGGGGTCGAATTCGAAGTCCAGCCAGGAACCGCGGTAGGGAATGATGCGAGCCGAGAACAACAGCTTGCCCGAGCTGTGGGTCTTGCCCTTGTCGTGTTCGAAGAACACGCCCGGCGAACGGTGCAGCTGAGACACGATCACGCGCTCGGTGCCGTTGATGATGAAGGAACCCTTGTCGGTCATCAGGGGCACTTCGCCCATGTAGACCTCTTGTTCCTTGACTTCCTTGACCACCTTGGACTGCGCGGTCGAGGACTCGCGGTCATAGATGATCAGCTGCACGCGGGCGCGCACGGCCGAGGCGAAGGTCAGGCCACGGGTCTGGCACTCGCGCACGTCGAAGGCCGGCTTGGCCAGGTTGTACTCGACGAACTTCATCTCCACAAAACCGTTGTGGGAGACGATGGGGAAGGCGGCCTCGAAGGCGGCTTGCAGACCTTCGGGGGAGCGCTTCTTGGGCGCGAGGTCGGCTTGCAGGAAGGCGGTGTAGGCGTCCTTCTGCATCTGCAGCAGGTAAGGAATCGCGAGAACGTTTTCGCGGCTGCCGAAGCTCTTGCGGATGCGTTTGCGTTCGGTGTACGAGTATTGGGAAGCGGGGGCCATGCGATCTCCGGGCTTGAGGTCAGCGGCGACTGTCTTGCCGAACGGGTGGGGCTACCCGGTGGCGTTGCTTGGTGGCTGGCCTCTACCAACCATTGGCGGACGGTGGCGCATTGCACGCCACCCGAACCAAGTCGTCTTCTGCAGTCGGGGTCAGAAAACACTGATAAACACACTCGCCAGAGTTTGCTTATCGGTGTTCAGTTGAAACACCGCGTCAGCGCGCTGGACGCTGACGGCTCTGAAAGCACCAAAGGCTGGAGGCCCTTGTCGGGCACTCCAGCCTCGGAACTGAACCGAATTACTTCAGTTCGGCCTTGGCGCCGGCTTCCACCAGCTTCTTCACAGCGGCTTCGCCGTCGGCCTTGGCCACGGCTTCCTTCACGTTCTTCGGTGCGCCGTCGACCAGGTCCTTGGCTTCTTTCAGGCCCAGACCGGTGATTTCGCGCACGGCCTTGATGACCGACACCTTGTTGGCGCCGGCTTCCAGCAGCACAACGTTGAACTCGGTCTTCTCTTCAGCGGCCGGAGCGGCGGCGCCGCCACCAGCAGCGGGAGCGGCCATGGCGGCAGCGCTCACACCAAACTTCTCTTCGATGGCTTTCACCAGGTCGTTGAGTTCCATGACCGACATGCTGTCCAGGGCGGTCAGAAATGCGTCTTTATCGAATGCCATTTTGATTTCCTAACAATTGGTTAACAGGTGGACTGCGCGCTCAGGCAGCAGCAGCTTCGGCTGCCGGCTCGGCGGCGCCTTCGCCTTTTTTGGCCGCCAGGGCACCCAGCACCACAGCGGTGCGGGAGATGGGCGACATCAGCAAGCCACACAACTGGGCCAGCAGCACTTCCTTGGACGGGATGCTTGCCAGTTGCTTCACGCCGTTGGCGTCCAGGGCCTTGCCCGCATACACGCCGCCGCGGATGACCAACTTGTCGTTGGTCTTGGCGAACTCGGCCACCACCTTGGCGGCGGCCACTGCGTCTTCGGAAAAGCCATAGATCAGCGGACCGGTCATCTGGTCCACCGCCACTTCGAAACCGCTGCCAGCCACAGCACGGCGAGCCAGGGTGTTCTTCAGAACACTCAGGGAAACACCGTTGCTGCGTGCGTTGACGCGCAGTTTGTCCATGGCAGCGACCGTGATGCCACGGTACTCAGCCATCACGAGCGTTTGAGCTTTAGCTGCGAGGCCGGTCACTTCGGAAATGACCGCTTCTTTCTCACTGCGATTCAGACTCAAGGTCTACTCCTTCAAAATGCACCTCAGGGATTGGCCCCTTGGTGCGCCGGATTGCAGCGACCAACTGTGTCAGGAAAAATCCATCTGCAGCGGGATCGCCATCTGCGCTGGCGTTGTGTTCATTAAGCGGTCCGGGGTTTGACACCCTTCGCCGCACCAGCGGTCTTGGATGGCCCCACCCGGTCTAGCGTCCGGACGGGCCCACCACATTCAGGCGGTCTTGCGACCGCCCAAAAATCTCACACGATCAAGCCGAGATGGATTGCATGTCGACGCGAACGCCCACACCCATGGTCGACGAGACAGCCACTTTGCGCAGGTACAGACCCTTGCTGGTGGCCGGCTTGGCCTTGTTCAGGGCGTCGATCAGGGCCACCAGGTTGCCCTGGAGCTTGTCGGCGTCGAACGAACGGCGACCGATGGTGCCGTGGATGATGCCGGCCTTGTCGACGCGGAACTGCACCTGACCGGCCTTGGCGTTCTTCACCGCCGTGGCGACGTCGGGGGTGACGGTGCCGACCTTGGGGTTGGGCATCAGGCCACGGGGACCCAGGATCTGACCCAGGGTACCGACCACGCGCATGGCGTCAGGCGACGCGATCACGATGTCGAAGTTGATGTTGCCAGCCTTGACTTCGGCGGCCAGGTCGTCCATGCCGACAACGTCGGCACCGGCGGCCTTGGCTTCTTCGGCCTTGGCACCCTGGGCGAACACGGCCACGCGCTTGGTCTTGCCGGTGCCGTTGGGCAACACGACGGCGCCACGCACCACCTGATCGGATTTCTTGGCATCGATGCCGAGTTGCACGGCCACATCGATGGACTCATCGAACTTGGCGTTGGCGCACTCTTTCACCAGGGCCAGGGCGTCGGTCAGCGCGTACAGCTTGTTGCTGTCGACCTTGCCTTCGAACGCTTTTTGTTTCTTGGTCAGCTTGGCCATGTCACACGCCCTCCACAATCACGCCCATCGAGCGGGCCGAACCGGCGATGGTGCGCACAGCGGCGTCCACGTCGGCAGCGGTCATGTCCTTCATCTTGGTCTTGGCGATCTCTTCGAGCTGTGCGCGCGTGATCTTGCCGACCTTCTGCTTGTTGGGCACCGAGGAGCCCTTGTCCAGCTTGATGGCCTTCTTGATCAGGGTCGTCGCGGGCGGCGTCTTGATGATGAAGGTGAAGCTCTTGTCGGCAAAAGCGGTGATCACCACGGGCAGCGGCAGGCCGGGCTCGACACCTTGGGTCTGGGCGTTGAACGCCTTGCAGAATTCCATGATGTTGAGGCCGCGCTGACCCAGCGCCGGACCGATCGGGGGAGAGGGGTTGGCCTTACCAGCTGGCACTTGCAGCTTGATGAAGCCGACGATTTTTTTCGCCATTTTTTAGCTCCTGCGAGTGCAGACGGCTGCCCCTTTTCAGGTTCGGCAGCCTCCTCGCGGTGGTTGACCCGGTTGAAACGACAGGGTGCGCGTCGGGCCTTTCCCGCACACCCCTGAAAAAACTCAGGTCTTCTCGACCTGGCCAAATTCCAGCTCGACCGGCGTGGCGCGACCGAAGATGGTCACCGACACGCGCAGCTTGTTCTTTTCGTAGTTCACTTCCTCGACCGTGCCGTTGAAGTCCGCGAACGGGCCTTCCTTGACGCGCACGTACTCGCCAGCCATGAACTCGACCTTGTGGCGCGGCTTGTCCGAGCCTTCCTGCATCTGGTTGACGATCTTCTGAACGTCTTCCTCGGAGATGGCGACGGGGCGGTTCTTGGCCCCACCCACAAAACCGGTCACCTTGTTGGTGTGCTTGACCAGGTGCCAGGTGTCGTCGTCCATGACCATCTCCACCAGCACGTAGCCAGGGAAGAACTTGCGCTCGGTGGTGCGCTTCTGGCCGTTCTTGACCTCGACCACTTCCTCGGTCGGCACCAGGATGCGGCCAAACTTGGCCTGCATGCCGGCGCGGTTGATGCGCTCGACGATGTTGCGCTCGGCGGCCTTCTCCATGCCCGAATAGGCATGCACCACGTACCAGCGCATGCCCGCCGCCGCGTTCGCGGCCGCGACGTCGGCATCCGCCGCCAAAATACCTTGCTCAGTGGTCATGGGTTATCTCCAACGCAGAACGAGGTCGTACAGCACCCATTCCAGGGTCTTGTCGGTGAACCACAGAAACAGCGACATCACGAACACAAAAGCGAACACGTAGGCGGTCATCTGCATCGCCTCCTTGCGGGAGGGCCAGACCACCTTCTTGACCTCGCGCACCGAGTCGCGGCCATAAGCCGTCAACTGCTTGCCCGCCTCGGCGGTGAAGAACACGCCGACCGCGGCCGCCAGCGCCACCAGCAGCGCAGCCCAGCGCACCAGGGTCGGCTGCTGCGCCAGCAGGTAGAAGGCCACAAAGCCCGCCAGCAGCAAGACCACGGCCGCCGCCAGCTTGGCTTTGTCAGCGCCCGTGCTGACGGTTTCGATTTGCGAAGTGGCCATCTGAACCTGTACACCTAAAAATAAAACGCACACCAGGCATCGCGCCTGAGGCACGCAAGCCCACCAGAAGTCGTTGGACTTCGGCGGGCTTGAAAACCACAGCAAGGAGGCAAGATCTTCAGATCTTCGCCACCGTTTGTGTGGCAGGGGCAGTAGGAATCGAACCTACAACCTTCGGTTTTGGAGACCGACGCTCTGCCAATTGAGCTATGCCCCTATGAACGAATATCAAGCAATGATCTTGGCCACCACGCCGGCGCCCACGGTGCGGCCG